>JAJDWM010000754.1 GCA_022825595.1 Bryobacterales bacterium
GATCAGGCGCTGGTCGGGCTCCTCTTCGATTACGCGTTCCATGCGCAGGAGGGGCAAAGGAGGGTAGCGGTAAGGCTCTCTCCGAGAGTCATGCCCCATGTCATTGGAGTAGGGAATGCCGAAGTAAGTCTCGAAGCCGTGGCGGGTGGGGAGGAATGGCGCCTGATCACCCAAGTGCCACTTGCCGATGCAAGCTGTCCTGTATCCGGCCTCCCGCAAGACTTCGGCCAACGTGACCTCCTCCGAGTTCAGGCCCTCTTGGTTGCCGGGGAAGAGCACCCACTGGCCCTTCTCGCTCTCGTCCAGTCCGACGCGCCGCGGATAACTGCCGGTCAGCAGGGAGGCGCGCGAAGGCGTGCAGACCGGAGCCGTTACGTAGAAGCTGGTCAGCTTGCGCCCCTCGGAGGCCATGCGGTCGAGGTTTGGCGTGCGGTGGAGGGTCGATCCGAAGGGACCGATGTCCGCATACCCGAGATCGTCGACGAAGATGACGACAAAGTTCGGCACTTGCCCGGCGGCCGTCGCCGCCATCAGGACCGCCGCGATCGCTGCGAGGGCCAGCTTTGCAGTCCTTCGTTCCAGTTCAGTGCGCTTACGTGGCACTGTGACAGGCTACCACCGCAGGACCGAAGCCCCATCGGCGCCCTGACGCCGGGTGCTCACCCGTTCGGAGGCGCGACGAGCATTCTCAGGTCCCGGACGTTGTTGCCGGTAGGACCCGTGGTCACCGAATCGCCAAGGGCCCGGAAAAATCGGAACGAGTCCGAACGCCTCTCGAAGTCTGCAGGGTCCAGGCCCAATTCACTGGCCCGCAGTACGGTCCCCTCGTCGGCAACGGCCCCGGCAGCCGGAGAGTTGCCGTCGATGCCGTCTGTGCCGGCGCTCAGCACGGTGGCGCGCATCCCCATGGCCGCGAGCTTGCGCGCTGCCCACAACACGAAGGCCTGGTTGCGACCGCCCCTGCCATTGCCCTTGACCGGGCTGCTGAGCTCGCCTCCGCTACTGACCGCAACTGTCCGGCCCGGATTGGCCCGTGAGAGTCGGGCGAGGCGCTTCAACAGGATCTCGGCCGCGGCCTCAACGGGCTTGTCGTCGACGCTCAAGTCCCGTTCGACCAGCCACCCAAGACCGCGAGCCCTGCCCTCCAAGCTGGCGAGGGCGACAGCGTTGTCTGAGAGGCACGCCCACTCGCTCCGGGAGAAGACGCGGGAGCCCGGCTTGGGAGTCTCCTCAAGAGTCCGGCCCTCGAATCGCTCACGGATGCGCCTCGGAAGCCGGGGAACGATGCCCAGCCGGTGCGCCGTGCTGTAGGAATTCTCGCAGGTGGACTCGTCCGGCATCGTCGGGCCGGAAGCCACAGACGACGGTGCTTCTGGGGGCACATCGGAGACATAGAGTGTCAGTTGGCGCGCTGGGTAGGCGGCCTCAGCAAGTCGGCCCCCCTTGATCAAGGAAAGGTGCTTGCGGATTATGTTCACTTCCACGATCCCCCCGCCGCAGGTCACCAGGACTTCGAAGAGCTCACGCATCTCCGCGAGAGTGGTCCGGTCGTCGAGCGGCGCCTCACAAATGGCGGACCCGCCCCCCGAAAGCAGGCAGATGAAGAGCGCGTCCGGTCCGAGACGACCGGCTGCCCGCAGCATGTGGCGGGCCGACTTCTCGCTGTCCTCGTTCGGGTAGGGGTGACCGCCCGCGAACCAGCGCAGGCCGGGCACTGGCGGGAATCCTTGGGGGGCCACAACCACGGTGCTCGTCCGCTCTTGCGGCAGCAGGGGCAAGAGCGCCTGGCACATAGGGCCGGCGGCCTTGCCGATGCCGGCCACCAGGATGCTGCTCGGCGAGCCGATGTCGGTCTCGGTCCCTCCAGCGAGGAGGCGACCCTCCCGCCGCGACACGGTCGAAGCCATCACCCGGCCAAGCGAACACTCCTCCAGCGCCTCCAGAAACAGGCTCTCCAGCTGCCGCTTCAGGGACGGGCGTGTCAGTCCAGCACCTCCGGATTGACGATGTTTGGTGGGCGCTGGCCCTGAAGCCCGGCGATCATGTTCTCCGCTGCCATGCAGCACATCCGCGTGCGCGTGGCCACGGACGCGCTGGCGATGTGCGGAACGATCAGTGCGTTCTCCAGCGTCAGCAGCTTGGGATGGACGGCAGGCTCATGCTCGAACACGTCCAGCCCCGCAGCAGCGATACCGCCACATTGCAGGGCGTCGGCCAGGGCTGCCTCGTCCACGACCGGGCCTCGGGAGGTGTTGACCAGCACGGCCGTCGGCTTCATGAGGGCAAGTTCTTCCGGTCCGATCAGGTGGTGCGTATCGGGCGTTAGGGCGCAGTGCAGAGTGACGAAGTCAGCCTGTCGCAGGACCTCCCGCTTCGACGCGTACTCCACGCCCAGAGCTCGCTCCACCTCCTCGCTCTGCCGGTATGGGTCGTAGTACAGCAGCCGCATGTTGAACCCGCGCCCCCTGCGCGCGACGGCCTGGCCAATCCTCCCAAGGCCGAAGATGCCCAAGGTCGCCCCCCAAATGTCCCAGCCGGTCAGGAGGTTGATGCGCCACTGATTGAAGCGCCCGGCGCGCAGGTACCTTTCGGCTTCGCCCAATCGTCTTCCCGCGCCCAAGATCAGCGCAAACGCGAGATCCGCGGTAGTGTCAGTCAATACGCCCGGTGTGTTGGTGACGATGATCCCCCGCTGCGTGGCTGCCGAAACGTCAATGTTGTCGAAGCCGACGGCAACGTTCGAGACGACCCGCAGGCCCTTCGCGGAGTCGAGCAGGCTCGGGCCGATGCGGTCAGTGAGCTGGCAGACGAGTCCGTCCTTGCCCGCCACGCGCGCAATCAGTTGATCCACCGCCTCTTGGTAGATGTGCTTGCTGATCAGTACGGTTCGCCGCATGGATGGGTATTTTCCCACACTGGCCAACGCCCCTTGGGGGCCGTGTTTGGGTGGGGCGGTCGTTCCGACTACAATCGCAGTCTATGGCGAAACTTGGCTTTCTCGGTCTCGGCCTGATGGGCAAACCCATGGCAGAGCACCTGCTGGCCGCGGGCCACGAGGTTGCGCTCTGGAGCCACACCACGTCGAAGGCGAAGGAGCTGGCAGACAGCAGCTCGCAGGGCGTGCACTGCGGGACGCCCGCCGAAGTGGGCGCGTTCGCGGACTGCATCTTCCTGTGCGTTGGCGATTCAGCCATGTCCGAAGCCGTCCTGACTGGAGAGGACGGTGTGATCGAAGGGGTCACTGCCGACACGATCGTGGCGGACTGCTCCACGATCGGGCCCAGCACAGCCCGGCGGATCGCCGCCAAGTTCGAGGCCAAGGGTTGCCACTACCTAGACAGCCCCTGCACGGGCTCTACGCCGGGGGCGCGGGGCGGAACGCTGACCTTCATGATCGGCGGCGCCGAGGAGATCTTCGAGAGCGTGAGGCCCTACTTCGAGTGCATGGGCACAAACCTCTACTACTGCGGTGCTCAAGGGATGGGCCTCCACGCGAAGCTGTCCCAAAACCTAGTTCTGGCGAACACCCTGCAGGGATTCGTGGAGGGCATGGTGCTCGCGACCAAAGCGGGCGTGCCGCCGGACCTGATGTTCGAGATTCTTGACAATTCCGCGGCCAAGTCCGGCCTGATCGCCTTCAAGGCACCCGCGGTCTTCGCCCGGAACTTTGACGCCGCGTTCCCACTCAAGTGGATGCGCAAGGACGTCGGGCTGATGCTGGAGTCCGGTCGCGAGCTGGGAGTGCCCCTGCCCTCAACCAGTCTGGTTCACGAGCTCTTCGGCGCCGCAGTTGCGCGTGGGCACGGAGACGAGGACATCATCGCCGCCTTCAAGCTGTTCGAGGACTTGGCCGGCGTCGAGGTGAAGGCGTAGCCGGACGGGACTAGGTCCGCCTACGCAGGCCCCGCTCCTTCGCCCTTGCGGATCAGGTCCGTAGACCCGCGATGGTCGCGACGATACAGTGCTCCGGAGCAAGTAGCTAACTTGTTGATTCACGCAAGAATTCGAGTGTGAACCTGACAGGGCTTCGGTCGCCCTGTCGAGATCATGTCTGTCCATCCGCCCGCGACTGAGTCGCTGTGTGCACACTGGACTCCGGTCTTTCTTGCAGTGCCTGACCGGATTCGGCTCGGCACAACCGCCCCGAGCGGCCCGCGTCCCTCGACCAGCCCTAGCGGCCCGTCGGAGCCTCTCCCCGACCTGCACTCTCCGGAGTCCGCCCCGGCGGAGGCACGATCAGGCGGTCCCACAACTCCGGGGTGGCCGGGCGGGCCTCTAGGCCCGTCTCGATGCTCCGCAGGGTGTCCCGAGGACAATCGCTGGAGTGCAGCTGGCGCGTTGCGCGTCGGAGGGCGTCTCTCAGAGCTGCCACTGCTTCCAGCCTGACCCTGCCTTCTTCGGCGAAGGAAACATCGCACGCCGCGGCAAGGACTTCCCCGCCCGCGTACAGCACGCGGGCCAGTCGCCGCGCAGACACGCCTACCGCCTCCCGTGGGAAGGACAGATTGGCGTACACGTTCACATGCGCCTCTGCCGTCCCCCCGTCGCACCTCCGCAGCAGCGGCAGCAGCGGGTCTGCCGGGAATGCGCCTTCGATGGTATTGCAATGCTCTGCCACCGAATGGGACCGCTGGGGCTCAAGTCCCCTCATGTTCAGCACGGACTTGCACAAGAGTTCTCCCGCCATGGCGCTCTGGCGCGCCGCGGCGGTGCTGTAGCCCCAACGTAGGCGCGGAGGATTCATCCAGTAATCCGCCAGTGCGCGTATGCCGTGGTGCATCTCGCCGTGGGCTTCGTACAGGTTGTCCCATGTGGCCGCAGTGTTCGCTTCGTTCCGCTCTGGCCGTGGCAGTGGGGCACCGTGCAGGCAGAGCCCGTCGGCTGCGGCGGCGTGCGGGATGCCGCAGACGTTCAGCCGCCGTATCGCGCGGGAGCGCTCCATCGGGGACCAGTCGACGTCACGGTCATCGATCGAGAGCGGAAGGCCCTCCAGCGACGGGAGCGCCCCCTCGTAAACCAAGGCGATGTCCCAGTCAGATTCGGGGCCATGGTCGCCGCGGGCGCGGGAACCGAACAGGATCACCGAGACCGGGGTTGGCTGATCCTGGGCCCAGCGGCTCACCCGCTCGATGAATTCGCCCGGCACCCTCGCCGGCTGCCCTGCGGCCTGCACGGCCCCAGTCTAGAGCCGGTTCGGGCTGGTGTGGGCAAGTGCCAAGAGGCGCCGACCTCGCTCAAGTATGGCCGAAGGCCCCCACGGCGTGCCACAAACCGAGCGGCTGGACCTCAGACTGGCCCGCGTACCGATTCGGGGGCTTCCCCAAGCCCAACCTCTACGGACAGAACCTCTCCTCGGGCCTACACCCACATGGCGAGCAGGGCCATCGCGGCGAGCCCGGTGACCACAAGGCAGAACTTGGCAAGGGCGTCTTGCTCCCCGACCGGGAACGGCACATCGTCATCTCCCACCAAGGCGCTATGGGTGAAGCGTGCGACGCGCTCGTCAACGGTTGGCATCTCTGTGCCTATGACATCCAAGATCGCGACATAAATGAAGGTTCCCGCGGCCAGGGCATTGAACGTGCCCTCTGCCAGCTCGGCCGCCGGTCCCGTCACAAACGTCGACGCTCCGGTCCCGAGAATGATCCCCGCCGGCGTCATCGACACGAACACAGCGAGAGCCGTCCGCAGCTGCCGTCGAGTGGCGCCGGAGGCCTGGGCGCTTGCGACCAGAGCGAACGCCGCCGAGCCCTTGTGGAACAAGATCGCCAGCATCACCAGCACTGATGCGGCCGCATCCGCCTCAAGCCCCAATGCGAGCCCTGCAATCAGGGAGTGCACCGAGAGGACGATCAGCACGACCCAAGCACTGACAGGCCCTTGGTTAGAGCTGCCGGCAGTGGCGGCCTGCGGACGGACAGAATCGAACACGACCCGCTCGGTCAGCAGCAGCACGCAGACGCCGACGGAGGCAAGCAAGAGGGCCAAGGGATAGTCAAATCGGCCCTTGAGGGCCTCGTCCGCCTCCGGCAGCAGGTGCAGGAATCCCGCACCAAGAAAGATACCCCCGGCCAAGGCATTGCACAGAGACAAGTAGCGGCGGCTCGTGGCGTAGCGGGCCGCGAGGATCGGAATCACGCCCCCGGCAATACCCACAGCAAGGATTGCCACGACCGCTAAGACCTTGATTGCGAATACACTCAAGGTGAAGGCTCTCGAACGCCCATTCTAGAGCGAGTCCGTGCGCTGCGCCGGGATGCACGGATTGCAACCCAGCTAATGAGGACGTAACTGCCCAGCTAGACAGTCGCGATGTATCTGAGTCGAGTGAAGGGCGGATTGGCCGTTTTGACGGGGAGTCCCGGTGACTGTCCGGTAGAGGCAGGGATTCTCAGCCGAGAACCGCAGCGTCGCGGGAGATCGTTCCGGTAGCGGGGCGAGGGGCAATCGTTGGCGGGACGCAGGGGGTCCGCTAAGGTTCCAGCTGGGCCAGCAGACTGTCCGGCCCTTGCATCAGGGCAGCTATGTGGATCAGGCCCTGCTTCTGCGCCGTCGAGAGCACGCTGCGTAGCGTTGCGAAGTCCTTCGCTCCCTGCTGGGAGCGCAACCCGCCGGAGATCTTCATCCTCAGCTTCATCATGCGCAGGTCGCGATCGGCCTGGTTGTTCGTGAACGGGACCTGCAGGTCATGCACGAACCGCAGCACGGACTCCTTGCGTTTGCGCAGACGACGCACGAGATTGTGGCCCGGCCGTCGCCTCTTGCGGCCCGGCCAGCCCCTCAGCTTGGGCAGCTCCCGGTGATACTGCGGCCCTTCCTGCAGCAACCGGTCGGCCCGCAACCGCCGACTCTCGGCTCTCAGGCGCTCCAGAAGCTCGCGCAGGCGGGTCTCGACCGCGCTGCGGTGCAGCGAACGGATTGGCATCGTCGCTGCCGGGCGGGGCACCGCCCTCAAACAGCTCCGGCCATGAATGTCCCCCCAAGGCAGTCGGCAGTGCCGGCTGAGGCTGCCCCAACAGGTGCACCGAGGTGGCTTTGGCCCGGGCGAAGGACCACAGCCGCAACACGCCCCGGATGGCAACGATACCTCGGCCAACTGGTCACACTCCGGCGACGATACCTGCCCGACATTGGGTCCGAAAGATTGCCGATCCCGGCTGCCACCAGCTAGGGGCCCCAGACGAGCACCTGATCAGTCAGACTACCTGGGCAGTTACGGTGACAGGCGGTATGCTTTGTTTGATTTGGCAAGGGATCCGAGCGGGTCGCGGAATCTCGCGTCGGAGAACTCCGAACTTCTATCGAACATGATGCAGGGTATGGTCCAGGAACTCAAGGCCATGGAGGCGGGGTATCCGATTCAAGGCGGACAGCGATTCGAACCGGTCATCCCACTGCAGTAGATGGCAGGACTCATTTGTCGAGAATGACAGTTTCCGTGTTGGCCGTACGGTGGAATCTGCCAGCACGCATGTGTGACTCCGACCCGCTCGGGGCTCGAATGAGATCATATACGGTTGGAATATCTGTTCGGAAGGAGCGTTCGGCTACGACCGCTCCTTCCTGGCTGTCGTCCGCAAGCGAATTGGCCGAATGCACCTCAACCGAGCAGTAGGACCCCAAGTCTACGCGGTGTCAGAAGATGATCTTCAGTCCGAACTGCAAGTTGCGAGGCCTCCCTGCACCGGCAATCTGACCGAAGTTTCGATTGCCCACCTGAGTGTTGGGCCGAGCGAAGGCAGGGGTGTTCGATACGTTGAACGCTTCGGCCCGGAACTGCACGGTAAGGCCTTCCTGAATCGAAAAAGCCTTGTAAATTGCTAAGTCTAGGTTGACCAGACCTGGCGCCTCGATCAGATTGCGGGCAGCGTTGCCGTATGTGTACGGCGCGTTTCTTTCGAATGCGTCGGTGTCGAACCATCGGTCAAGTGACCGGGTGCCGGAACCTAGCCGCCACTCGCTCAGCCAGTTGGGCCGATTCGCCGTACCAGTGTTGGCAGGATTGCCTCGTACACTGAGGTTCGCTCGGCCACCGCTAGACAAGGTGACGATGCTCGCTAGGGTCCAACCTCCAAGCAGGGCGTTTACTGCTGAGGGGGAATCTGTCAAGAACCTCTTGCCCCGTCCAATCGGCAACTGGAAGATCGGGCTTGCCACAAACCGATGGGCGAAGTGCTCGTCGCTTAGAGCACGTTCCGCGCTGAGCAAGTGCGGATTCTGGGCAGTCAAGCTTGATGTTCCGCCCACCCCTCCGGCTCCACGCCCGTCACTGATGTTCTTCGACCAAGTGTAGCTGGAAAGCATGCTCAGTCCGTGCGTCAGCCGCTTCTCCAGCCGCGTCTGAACGGCGTGATAGTTGGCATTCGCAGTCCGTTCGAAGTAGTTCAGACCCGCAATAGGCCCTATCGTGACGTCATCGGGGGGTACCACCAGTGATCGAATCGGGCGCCGTCCGTTGACCGCACCCGGGCCCGGGAGCGGGACGTTAATGTCGTATGCCCTTGAGAGCCGATTCGATACAGACCCGACGTAACCGACTTCAAACAAGGTCTGGGCTGGCAGCTCGTGCTGGATGGCGAAGTTCCACTGCTGCGTGTAGGGCATTGGCAGATCCATGTCGATGGGACCGAAACCGATGTTCCGTGCATTCTGCGGGCTGATCAGGTCCGACGCCAAGCCCTTGCTCAACTGCAAGGTGTTCTGCACTCGGTCGGTCTGCACCGTTGCACGGTAAAAGAACGGTGGCAACGTAGCTAGGACGTTCTTCCAATTCGTGTTGCCGTAGAAGATCCCGTAACCGGTTCGCACGACCGTCTTCTCTTTCAGGCGGTATACGATGCCAAGTCGCGGTGCGAAGTTGTTCCCGTCCGTACTAACGAGAGCCCGGCTGAACCGTGTACCATCCTGCATTGGGACAATACGGGGGTTAGAGCGGTCAGAAAAATCAAGATTTGCTCCATTATTCATTCGGTCCACCCAAGGCGGGTGCAATTCGTAACGCAGACCGAGATTCAAGGTCAGCCTAGGGGAGACTCGCCATTCGTCCTGAAAATAGGCGTCGTAGTAGGGTCGCCTCATATTCTCCCACACCCAAGTGGAGACCTGTGCCCGTGTCGTCGTACCGAGAAGTAGGTCAGCGGCAGAAGTGCCTTCCCTGAGCGTGTCCGAGTTCCTCGTGTAGCCGCCGTCGAAGGTGAATACACCGTGGGCATTCTGCGAGTTGTTGAGAAAATGCTGAAGCCAGCTGAAGTTGATTCCGAACTTCAGCGTATGATCTCCTCGAATCCACGTGAAATTTGTGATCCATTGTCGATTCTGACTTCCAGACTTGTTCGGAATCCATGAACCGAGGCCGATGATTTGGAGGCCCTGAACGGTGAATTGGGCCATCCCCGGATCGGCAAGTTCGACACCCGTCAATCCGAGTTGTTCATTGAAATTCACATCAATAGGCGAGGACCTCAAGGTAAAGAGCTTATTCCATGCCCCCTTCATTTCCATGATGAAGGAAGGCGAGAATACGCGGTTGTAATTCACAACCAGATTCTGGCCATCATGATCAAATGGCGTCGCCCGCTGCCCGCCACCCCACGCTGGTTCTGGCAGATTGGGAGTCGATCCTACGTGGTTGTTGGATACGCTGTATCGAACAAAAAAACGGTCGCTTGCACTTAGATTGTGGTCGATTTTGGCGTCCCAGCGGTCCAGATCTTCCGGCTGTGGGGGATTGAAGAGAAAGTTGCGTGTCAGGCCCGGTTTATTCGGAGTCGGATAGAGATTCAACACCATGGCTCCGATCGGGTCGAAGTTGGTAGCAGGAATCCGGTTATCTGGGAACGGCTGGCGCAGATTTGTCGTTGCATCATACGTGGATGGATCGTAGACTCTCGTCCCCGGAAGCAACTCGCTAAAGTCACCTTGGAGTTGCATTGGAGTCGGAATCGTGTTATTGACGGTTCGGGACTCGCGGATGCGTGTCCCCTCGTAGTCGCCAAAGAAGAACGTTTTGTCCTTGACGATCGGGCCTCCTATGGCGAAGCCATATTGATTGCGTTTGAAAGGCGGTCTGGGGCGGTCAGGAGGATCGAAGAAGTTCTTTGCGTCCAGCTTCTCGTTGCGTAGGAACTCGAAGATGCTCCCGTGCAGTCGATTCGTTCCTGACTTCAGGCTTACATTGACGATTGCTCCACCGCCTCGTCCAAATTCTGCCGAATACGCATTCGTGGAAAGCTTGAATTCCTGGATCGCATCGATCGAGGGTTTGATGACCTCCGCGCGGCGCGCCTGCCCCGCTCGCTGCATGCTGTTGTTGTCAACGCCATCCAGCATGAAATTGTTCTGATTGGCCCGCATGCCGCTGGCACTGAAGGTGTTGAACCGGCCAAACGGAACAGCACCGGCACCAGCAGAGAGCAGCGCCAGCTGGATGTAGTCCCGACCATTGAGTGGAAGATCCACGATCTTCTGGTTGTCGATTACCTGGCCTTGGGCTGGCGTAGCCGTCTCTAGGAGAGGTGCCGCGGCTGTAACTGTGACTTCTTCGGTCACGGCACCGATGTCCATCGTGAAGTTGATCCTGGCCGGCAAGCCGGCGTACAGCGTGATTCCGGTTTGGATGATTGGCCGAAAACCGTCCTTCGCCAGATTGATGCGGTAGTCTCCCGGTTGCAGCAGCGGAACCACAAAGTACCCCTGTTCATTGGATGTGGTCGTCCGCTCGACCCCCGTGTCGAGATGAGTGACGGTGATCGCCACATCGGGAATGACGGCAGCCGTCGAATCGGTCACGGTGCCACCGAGTTCGGCGTCCGTTTGAGCCCAACCCGGGGACCCCAGAAGAATCAGCGCTGCTGCGAAGCGGATCGCTTGCCGAAGTGGTGGGTTCATGGTCTGCTCTCCAGTTTCTGCCGGGATTCGGTCGCGGTCCACTCCCAGCGCCGCCAGTATACATCTGGACTGGGCCGAGAGTTCCTCTTCAGAGCGTTCCGCAGGGATGTTTTGGCTTGAATGGCAGAATCTCAGACAGGCTGGAGCCCGATGCAGCCGATGCGAGCCAGCTTGCGGTCGTTAGCCTGCCCGTGGCCCGGTCTGGGTCGGCGAATTCGCCGTTACAGACGACCCGTCTCTTGAGCGATGGTCACCTCGACGGCCTCCAGAACGGCCTCGAACCCTGCCACGTGGCGGGCCACTGCCCTCCGGATACGCCCGACAGCCAGGTTTTCTTGGAGCGGACTCGGTCGGTCGAGGCGCTAGCGTCCGCACTGCTGCAGGCAGCCACGACAAGCGTTAGTTGCTGTGCGCGAACTGCATTGTTTCGCGCCCTCCTGAACTGGTCGAAGGACGAGAGCTGGATTCAGAAACGACTCACTCGATGGGTTCAACCCCAGAAAGCGGACCGGAGGCCGGTAGGCCCTGCCTGTCAAACGGAAGGAGAGGTGCCGCCTGCTGCAGGTCATGGCGAGTCCATCCCGCGGAACGGGCCTTGATGTTGCTGATGCACTGATCGAGCCTCTCCGTTCCAAGATGCCACTACGCTGGCTTCACGATGTGCTAGGAACTGATGGGCTCATAGTGCTACGTAGCGTTAAGAAAAGCCAAGCGGTCACTGCGCCACTTCCGATCCTAGTGATCGACGCCCCGAGTGCGGATTCTTATCAAACTGACCGCCGATTCCGATCCAAAATGAATACTTGTTGGGGTGATCGGAGCGAAGCGAGGTGCCGACCTTAGGATGGACCTTCGCTGGCGCCTCCTCCCTGCCGGTCCCTGATTCCATCAGAGGGTGTGTTCAATATCATCCTGTTCTCCCTTCCGGCAGGCCCTGGGCCTTGAGCCCCGCCTGCCTGTCCCAAATCTGACCAAGCACGGACTTGCTACCGATAGCAAGCAGTGCAGCAGCCTTGCGACGCTGTCGCCCCTCGGCCAGGGTGGCCGCGCATTGTAGCCAGCTTGCACGGCGGCAGGTGTGCACGCGTTGCTCGGTGACCTCCAGCGGAGCTGGCTCCGGCAGGTCGAACACCTGGCGGCGCTTCGGTTCCCCTTGGCTGTCGGAGTCGCTCAGCGGCGCACCGCACCCGGAACACTTGCCGGGCACGTGGTTGCGGACTACGTCCGGGGCGGCCCGCTGGGGCAGCGTTGTGCCTTTGTGCCCGGCCTGACCCCCGGGACACTTCCCCGAGCGCCTCCGCAGGCTGCGCTGGCGGGGCTTCTCCGGGGGCTTGGCCGGGCCGTCGCTGGAGGGAGGCTTGCTGCTGTTGCGGCTGTTCAGGCCCAGCCGCCGCTGCAGTTCCTCGAGGCGCTGCTTGAGCCACTGCACGGCCCGCTGCGATCGCTTCACATCGGCCCGCAACTGCCGATTCTCGGCTTTCAGGCGCTCCACAAGCTCGCCTAGGCGGGTCTCGACCGCGCTGCAGTGCTGCGACCGGATTGGCATCGTGGCTGCCGGGCGGGGCACCGCCCTCAAACAGATTCCGACCATGAATGTTCCCCCTTGGTCGTCGGCGGTGCCGGCTGAGGCTGCCCCAACAGTTGCACCGAGGTGGCGCTGGCCCGGGGCGAAGGACCACAGCCACAACGCGGCCCGGATGGCAACGATGCCTCGACCCACTGGTCACACTCCGGCGACGATACCTGCCCGACATTGGGTCCGACAGATTGCCGATCCCGGCGGCCACCAGCTAGGCGCCCTAGACGAGCACCTGATCAGTCAGACTACCTGGGCAGTTACATGAGAACTTCCCGTGGCCACCTTGGCCAAGGCCCGAACACCCTTGTCGGCACACGGCCGATGCTGCGTAGCGCGCCTATGCAGGCATGAAGCCATCAGCAGAGGGCGCCCCGGACTGGCGAGTCCGGCACAGATCGGCGTTCGAGGCTATGCATAGTCTTGCCTGCGATTTACGTTCGGTTGGCCTGACCGAATCGGTGCACCCTCCATGCCCAGATTCAACACATGCCCCGGATGTACGGGCCGGCACCCGCTGACACAGGCAAGCCGAGGCCCCACGCGTGGCCGATTCGCCTCCCGCCGGTCGCGACCGGCAGGAGGGCGCGGTACGATCTGACCCGATGCCGCACAGGCGCATAGAGGTGAACGCACTCCTGTGGTTGACCAGTAGGTCCGAGTCGGAGATCGCCCGATTCCTCATGTCCATCGGCGTTCCGGCGGCATCGGTCCGCCGGGGCATGCACCTGACGGTCTACCATGGGCGCCGCCTCCTCCCGGGGATGCGACTGCGCCAGGCACACGTGTCCATTGCGGCGGACGTCAAGGAGACACGATTCATGGTGATGGTGCCGGGAGGTGAAGTCCGACGGCCAGGCGTGGACCCGAAGCAGTGTTCGGTGGGAGTCCGACTGACGAGGCGCAATGTGGCGATCCCGGAGATTCAACGGCTTCGAGAGGGCATCTATCGCTACGAGACGGAAGACGTGGTGAAGGGCAGGCATCCGACAACCGCTTGGAGAAACTGCTTCGGGGCCCGAAGATACCAGCCTCACGTCACGTTCGTGCGTCCGGGTAACAGACTTCCTCCGGACCTGACGGCGACCGGAAGATCATTCCGGGCATCGCTGTCCACGATTGAGTTCGACAGGTTCGAAGTAAGACTTCGGATAATCGACAAGAACCGCCGACGTCCGCCGCGGCGGTTTCATCGCCACACACAAGTGCCGACTTCCTACGATTCGAAGACGTAGGCCCACCACCTCCGGTGTCGGTGAGAGGTAGCAACCTCGCGATCGCCGGACTGAAATCCAGGCCGACCGGTGACGTGGGCCGCATGCCTCGTCGCAGCTGGCTCTCTGTCAGTTCTCGCCGAAAACCCGTCTGAAGATCGCGTCTACATTGCGCAACTGACGGTCGAGTGAGAAGGCGCGTTCGTAGTCGTCGGGACCAAGGTGGCGCGATATGTCCGGGTCCGCTTCCACCATTTCACGGAAGCTGCCGTCCTGCTCCCACGCCAGGAGTGCGTTGCGCTGGACCCAGCGGTAGGCCTCCTCGCGCAGCACGCCCTTCGCCGCAATCTCCAGAAGCAGCTGGCCGGAGTAGACCAAGCCCCCGTTGGCCTCCAGGTTCTTCGCCATCCGCTCGGGATACACCAGCAGCCGACGGACCAGATTGCAGGCTTTGGCAAGCATGTAGTCGACCAAGGTCGTCGAATCCGCGAGGATCACGCGCTCCACGGAGCTGTGGGAAATGTCGCGCTCATGCCACAGGGCGACGTTCTCTAGGGCGGCCACGGTGTTTCCGCGCAGCACGCGGGCCAAGCCGCTGAGGTTCTCCGAAACGATCGGGTTCTTCTTGTGGGGCATCGCGGAACTGCCCTTCTGGGACTTGGAGAAGTACTCCTGCGCTTCACGCACCTCCGTGCGCTGCAGATGCCGGATTTCCACCGCGATCTTCTCGATCGTGGCCGCGATGTTTGCCAACGTGCCGACAAAGTGGGCGTGCCGGTCCCGCTGAACCACCTGGTTTGACACCGCAACCGCCTGCAGGCCCAGCCTCTCGCAGATCTTGGACTCCGCCTGCGGGCTGATGTGGGCCAGCGTGCCCACGGCCCCGGAAAGCTTGCCGACCCGCATCTGCTCCCGGGCCGCATCGAAGCGCTCGATCTGCCGCCCGACCTCGCTGTACCAGTTGGCCAGCTTTAGACCGAACGTCGTCGGTTCGGCATGCACGCCATGCGTGCGGCCCACCGTCGGAGTGTCCTTGAACTCGAAGGCCCGCTCGGCCAGGATCCGATGAAGCTCCCCGAGCCGCCCGGCGATCGGCTCGGAGGCCTGCTTGAGCAGCAAGGCTTGGGCCGTGTCGACGACATCGTTGGAGGTCAGGCCGTAGTGCAGCCAGCGCGAGTGGGGGGCCGCCCCGGCCTCCGCCATCTTCTCTGACACCGAGGTGAGGAAAGCGATCACGTCATGGCGCACCTCCGCCTCGATGGCTTCGATGCGAGCCAAGTCGAAGTCGGCGTGCCTCCGTAGGGCCCGCGCAGCGTCAGACGGGACTTCGCCGAGCTCCGCCAAGACCTCCGACGCGACCAGCTCTACCTCCAGCCACTGGCGGAACTTGTTCTGGTCGGACCAGATCTCTCCAAGGCGGGGGCGCGTGTAGCGAGGAATCATGGAACCAGTTTCTCGCAGGCTCCAATGGCCTCCCAGCAGCGATTGGGCGCGTCAGCCCAAGCTGGGATGGGACTGCGCCATTCTGGGGCGCGCCCGAGACGGGCTCAGAACTCAAGCACCATGGCGAGGTTGAACGTCCTGCCGTCGTTGAGCGTGTTCGTGATCTGCCCGAAATTGGCGCCCGAGAAGTCATTGCCGGGATTGGCGAACTGGGGCGTGTTGAACAGGTTGATGGATTCGGCCCTAAAGGTGATCGTCCCCTCAGCCATCACTTTCCAGCTTCGGGATACCGACACGTTGACATTCTGGATGGCATCCTTGCGGAGCACGTTCCGGCCGACGTTACCCTTGGCATCCTGTAATCCGACGAATCCGAACGCAGACCGGGGCATCCTCTCGCGCGACGTGTCAGGATGGTCGATCCTGCGCCCAAGTATCGAAGGGTCGAGAATGTTCGGGCGGTCGCCCATCACTCCGTCAATGTTCCCGAACCCCGGTCCGTCGGATCCGGTATAGAGGATGAACGGAGTGCCGGTCTTGACCAGCACGACTGAATTGAACTCCCAGCCTGAAAGGATCCGGTCCAGTGGCCCGCCGGCCGGCATTCTCGGCACTCGGTAGCTGACTCTGCTCAGGAATGCGTGCGGCTGGTCGAAGTCGCTCAGCGCCTTCACGTCGCCGTGGACCTCAGCCTCGGTCTGGCTGCGGCCGTTGAAGGCGTCCCGCGTGCTCGCCGTGCTGGCGTAGTGGGCCCCAAGGTCAATCGCCTTGCTTAGCCAGTACGAGCAATCCATGGTCAGCCCGCGCACGCCCCGCAGCCCGACCGTGGCCTTGGCCGAGTCGTAGTAGGCCCGCGAGCCGTTGAGGATTCGCCGCACGTCGAAGTAGCGCGGATCCGGGCGCCGCAGGTTGACCGTCCGCGTGGATCGTTCTATGCCGGGAGTGTCGACGGCCCTGTTAAGCACCCACCCGGCCAATAGCCGATGGCTCCGGCTGCCGAGATAGCCCAGTTCGGCGAACAGGCCGCGGGCGGACCCCAGAATCCAACTGAAGTTGTAGTGGTGCGAATAGGGGGCAACCAAGTTTGGGGCCAGTTGGATGAGAGACGTTCTTGCGCTCGGGTGGGCAGAGTCCAGGGACAATCCAGCCAAGGGGTCGAGCAGGTCGGGCGCAACGGCGCTGATGCGGATGTTCCCGGGCGGGTTGAAGCGCTCTTGCGTGTACGTCGCGGTGAAGATC
>JAJDWM010000055.1 GCA_022825595.1 Bryobacterales bacterium
CACACCGTATCCGCTGGGCCGACACCGACGGGGACAGCCGTCCTGAACTGATCGTCGCCCCGCTCCACGGCCGTGGCACGAGCGGGCCGCAGCATTGGGTCGGCAACGGTGTCCGACTGCTGGCTCTGTCGCCCGCCCAGCCGGACGCGACGGCGCCATGGGACACGGAAGTGATCCATGACGGCTTTCACATCGTCCACAATTTCTGGGTGACCAGCTTTGACGATGACCCGGCGGAGGAACTGCTGGTCGCTTCTTACGAAGGGGTGCACCTGCTGGACCGGGGCGCTTCCGGCTCTTGGGCGGCGATGCGCCTCGGCCTGGGGCACGATGGGCCGGACATTCGCGGCGCGGGAGAGATCAAGCTTGGCAGCCTGGCTTCCGGGAAGCGCTACATCGCTACGGTGGAGCCTTGGCACGCGAACCACATCGCGATCTACCACGAGCCGGCCGACCCGCGCACCCGCTGGCGCAGGACTGTGCCGGTGAGGCGGCTTGGTGGGGGCCATGCGCTCTGGACGGCAGATCTGGACGGCGACGGCAGCGAAGAGCTCGCATTCGGCTGGCGATTGAAGGGAAGCGCTCCCTATGACCTTCCGGGGGTCGCGGTCTTCGACCCGGACGATGGTGATGTGCAGATTGTCGACTGGGGCGGCATGGCGACTGAGGATCTGGCCGCTGCGGATCTGGACGGCGACGGGCGTCCAGATCTTGTGGCGTCGGGCCGGGCAACGCACAACCTGAAGATCTACTGGAACGAGGGGGAAAAGCCGGCCTTGGAGTGAGGCTGGCCGCGGGCTGGTGCGCACGGCAGACGGCCCTGGCGGGGTGAGCAGCCGGGGAGGCGATTTGCGCTGTCCTCCCGAACGTGTTATCCCGCCGGGTGATTACCGCGCGGAAGACATCGTGGCCAACCGGCCAGCCGCCCAGCGGCGCCGGCCACACCGAACTGGTTCTGGCGGAACGGCGTGACGTTTGGCTGGAAGAAGTTCCGCGCATCGAGATCGTCATTGCGCAGGTACAACCAACCACTCCCTTGCAGTTCGTTCGTGCCCGATTTCGTTACGACGTTGACAATGCCCCCCGTGCCCTGACCGAATTCGGCGGGGTCGTTGTGGGACTGGACATTGAACTCGATGATCGGCTCAATCTGTGGGGTGTTTAGGATGACGCCGGTGTTGTAGATGCCGTCCAGCGTGAAGGAGTTGGAGCGGCTTGTCTGGCCATTGATTGACGGGTAGGTGAACTCCCCCACGGCGGTGGCGGTGAAACCGTCTCGGCTCTGGGACACGTTGACCGCGGCAACGCCGGCGCTTAGCGAAAGCAGCTGGGTGAAGTTGCGTCCATTGGGCGGCAGGTCGACGACTTGCCGTTCAGCCGTGGCGTTCCCAATCTCCGAGGTCTGTCTTTGGATGTGTGCGCCCGGAGCCTGCGCGGTGAAGGTCTCGGTTGCCGCACCTACCTCAAGCACGATGTCGAACGTCGCAGTCTGGTTCACCTGCAGCGTGAACGGCTCGACAGCGGCCGTGCGAAACCCATCCTTGGTGGCGCCGAGCGTGTAGCTGCCGGGCAAGATGTTGAGGAAGTTGTAGTTGCCGACCGAGTTCGATGCGGAACGCAGCGTCATGCCGCCCTCGATGCTGGTCAGCTCGAAGTCGGCGTCGCGTATGACTGCCCCTGTCTCATCTCGAGTGCTGCCCGTGATGGCCGCCGAGGATGTCTGGGCCTGGACCTGAAGTGACCCTCCCAGACACAGGATGCCGACGGTCAGGCAGGTGATGCGGAAAGCGCGGAGCCGCGCTGAGGACACTGGCTTGGGAGCCCTCGGCGTATCTTTCCTTCACGTCGAATCGCGACAGCGATCCGTCGTCCGAATTGAATATCACCACGGTATTCTCGTCAATGCCGAGGTTCCTGATCGGATCTAGGATCCGCCCCACATCGCGGTCCAAGCGAGCAACCATGGCCGCGTAGGTAGCCCGGGGATTCGGTGACACGATGTAGCCGATGCGCCGCTCCTGCCCTCCGCCGACTTCCGGAAACCGGCCGAGGTATCGGGCCAGCGGGTCGGCCGGGACTGCCAGTTCCACGTGGGGGATGGTCACAGGAACATAGCGGAAACACGGCCTGTCTCGATTCGCGGCAAGGAAGTCAATGGCACGTTCGACAATGACGTCATGCGAATACTGGCCCCTGCCCTCGTCCTTGTTCAGGGATAGAAACACCCGGCCGTGGTTGCGAGTCAGCCAGAAGGGGTAGGAAAGGTGCGATTGACTTGGTGCAAGTACCCCAGAAAGTCATCAAGACCCTTGCGGAACGGATGCCCCGGGCTGTCCGCGAGACCGAGTCCCCACTTGCCGTAGGCGCCTGCTGCGTAGCCCGCTCGCTTGAGCATCTCCGCCAGGGTCACATCGGAATCGCTGAGATGGGCGTAGCCGAGATTGCTCCGCACCGACGTGGAACCGCCATGCAGCCCGGTCATCAGGACGCTCCGGGACGGGTGAAGACCGTCGATCCGCCATAGGCCGCCGTGAATCGTATCCCTTCGGTGGCCACACGGTCGAGATTAGGCGTCTCGATCTTGGTTTGACCGTATGATCCGATGTGCCCGTATCCCAGATCGTCCGCCATGATCAGGACGAGATTCGGGGGCTTGGCCGCAAGTGTGGTCGTCGCTAGGAGTCCGAAGCAGATCGCTATTGACTTCATTTTTCGCAAGACACCACGTGTGCAGGTCCAATTGGTGGCTTTGCGGGCCGTTGGATTCGGGTAGACTCTACGTAGTAATCGTGGCCCCTTGGAGGAAGGGCGCACGACACAGCCTCTTAGCTGCCCTGTGCGCCTGCGGATTCGCGCCGTCGATGGCGCTTGGAGAGGCTCACGACTTTGCCCGCGATATCCAGCCGATCTTCGAGGAACGCTGCTACCAATGCCACGGCGGGCAGATGCAGCAGGGCAAGCTTCGGCTGGACAGCAGGGACAGCGTTTTCCGCGGCGGAGGCTCCGGGGTGGCAGCCGTCGTTCCGGGAAATAGCGCTAACAGCCTTCTCTATCGCTACGTGGCCGGTCTGGGCGAGACGCGGATGCCCCCGGTGGAACCGTTTCTCTCAGTCGAGCAGATCGAGCGAATCAGGGGGTGGATCGACTCGGGAGCCGCCTGGCCCAGTGAGCACTCCGCGACTGCTGCCGAGGAACCCGAACACTTTGCGGAGGCTCAGTCACACTGGTCCTTCCAGCCCTTGGGAAGGCCGTCGCCTCCGACGATTCGGAGCGGTTCTCTGGCGGCGAGGGTTCGCAATCCGATTGATGCCTTCGTCTTCGCGAAGCTGGACGAGCGTGGCTGGGAACCATCGCCGGCGGCGGGGCCGCGCCAGTTGCTGCGCCGGGTCTTCCTGGGCCTGACCGGCCTGCCGCCTGCCATCGAAGAGCAACAAGCCTTTCTGGCGCGTCCGGGCCCTTCCGCCTTGGACCGGGTCATTGACGATCTCCTCTCCAGGCCGACGTATGGCGAGCGCTGGGGGCGCCACTGGCTCGACTTGGTTCGCTACGCCGACACAAACGGCTACGAGCGGGATGCCATCAAGCCCTCGGTCTGGCGCTACCGTGACTACGTAATCCGCTCTTTCAATCAGGACAAGCCGTTCGATCGGTTCGCGATAGAGCAGATCGCCGGAGACGAGCTTCCGGATGTCTCGTCCGAGACAATGGTCGCGACAGGATTCCATCGACTGGGCCCCTGGGACGACGAGCCTGCCGACCCTATCACGGACCGTTACGACCAACTCGATGACTTGGTACGCACGACCTCCGAGGCGTTTCTGGGACTGACCTTGGGTTGCGCCCGCTGCCATAACCACAAGTTCGAGCCGCTCACCGCGGCCGACTACTACAGCATGGCGGCAATCTACGCGCCCTTGACACGGCCTCGGGCGGGCCGCACCGAGTTGCTCCACCCGATCGGTGGCCGCGAGGACCTGGATGCGTTCGAAGTGCGCGACCGGCAGATCCGGGCGATCGAGGACGAGATCAAGGCGATCCGTCATCACGCGAGGTCCGAATTCCTGCGTTCGGGCCAATCGGGGCTTCCGGCGCGTGTGGTCACGGCCTTCGAGACTACCGAGCAAGAGCGGGACCAAGTCCAAGTCTCGATCGTCGCGGAGTTCTCTTACAAGGTCGCCGCCTTGCTGGAGGCCGCGCTCCCAGCCGATGCAAGACGCCGGATTGTAGGACTCGAGGAGCGCATCTGCGAGCTCTACGCGGAGACACCGACCACAGACGAGGCGTACATCCTGCATGAGCCCAGGGGAGAACCGCCTGCCAGTTTCCTGCTCATTCGAGGCAGTGCTTCCAATCCCGGACCCGAGGTAGAGCCGGCCACGCCCGCGATCCTGTCCGTCAAGGCAGATTTCCCCGAATGGCATGTGGACAGTCGAACGAGCCTCCGCCGAATGGCACTCGCGAGGTGGATCGCGAGCCCGGACAACCCTCTCACAGCACGGGTGATCGTCAATCGCGTGTGGCAGTTCCACTTTGGCGAGGGCATCGTGAGAACGCCCAGTGACTTCGGCCTCATGGGCGAGGCGCCGACGCACCCCGATTTGCTTGACTGGCTGGCAAGTTGGTTCATCGAGAACAGGTGGTCGATCAAGGCGTTGCATCGGCTGATCATGACCAGCAACGCGTACCGTATGAGCAAGAAGTGGAGCCCGGACCACGCTGAGGCCGACCCAGCCAACTTCCTGCTTTGGCGAGTGCCTTACCGGCGTCTCGAGGTCGAGGCCATCCGCGACTCAATGCTGGCGGTGAGCGGGCAGCTCAATTCCCAGATGTTCGGCCCTAGCATGTACCCCTACGTCCCACGGGCCGCACTGGAAGGCTCCAGCGATCCCGACACGATATGGAAGGAATTCGATGAAGAGGATGCCTCCCGAAGGACAATCTACGCCCTCGTGAAGCGCTCGCTGATCGTGCCCATGTTGGAAGTGCTGGACTTGTGCGACACCACCAAGTCGTCGGCGATGCGGAAGAACACGGCCGTGCCCACGCAAGCACTGACGCTATTCAACGGCGAATTCGTGAATCGTCAGGCAAGGTATTTCGCCCGGCGGGTCGCGAACCTGGCGGGACCGGACACGCCGTCCCGGATCGACGTGGCGTTTCGCTTGGCTTTGGCGAGGAGTCCGACACCACCGGAGCGCCGCGCCTTGGAGGCATTCTTGGAGGCTGAAGAGGCAGCAGGCCGGGCTGGAGAAGGGGGCCGCATCGATGCTCTTGTGCAGTTGTGCCGGGTGATCTTCAACATGAGCGAGTTCAGCTACGCCGACTAGCTGGGGAACGGAATGAACGGAATCAATCAGTCACCGCAATCCCGTCGCCGGTTCATTCGGCATGTGGGGGCGGGCTTCCCGATGCTGGCCCTCCTTGACCTTCTATCCGGCGACGGATTCTTCGAATCTCGCGCTAAGGCAGCAGGGCCGACGAATCTGCTGGCGCAAAGGAAACCGCATTTTGCGGCCAAAGCCAAGCATGTGGTCTTTCTGTTCATGAACGGTGCCCCGAGCCAGGTGGACACGCTCGACCCGAAGCCGGCCCTGACCAGGTATCACGGAATGCCCTACAACGGGGATCTCACTGTCGGTTCGAACAGCCGGCCGATCGGCAACCTGATGCAGTCGCCGTTCGAGTTCAGGAAGCACGGCCAAAGCGGCCTTGAGATCAGCAGCATTTTCCCGAATATCGCGCGGCACGCCGACGACCTTTGCGTGATTCGCTCGCTCTACACCGACACAGCCGCGCACGCGTCGGGCTGTATCCAGATGAACACGGGCAACGTTGTGATCGGCAAGCCGAGTCTTGGGTCTTGGCTCAGCTACGGCCTGGGTACTGAAAGCCAGGACCTGCCCAGCTTTGTGGTCATGACAGACCCGCGCGGTGGCCCGATCGGTAGCGCTTCGAACTGGAGCGCCGGATTCATGCCGGCTGCTTACCAAGGAACGCTCTTCCGGAGCGGAGGGTCGCCCCTGCTCAACCTGCAGACTCCGGGGGGCGTGAGCGACCGCACGCAGCGGCGATCGCTCGATACGCTGAAGCAGCTCAACGAAATGCACCAGAAAGGCCATGCCGGAGATTCGGAGCTGGAGGCGCGGATCCATTCCTACGAACTTGCGTACCGCATGCAGACCACCGCGGCGGAAGCGGTGGACCTCGAGAAAGAGAGCAGGCAGACCCGGGAAATGTACGGTCTGGATCAGAAGCTCACGGAGGATTTCGGGAGCAAGTGCCTCATCACCAGGAGATTGATCGAGCGCGGCGTCCGCTTCGTGCAGCTTTACTCGGGAGGCGGTCACATCGAGGACACTTGGGACGGCCATGTCGACTGCATTTCGAACCACACGCTCCACGCTGGGGAGACCGACCAGCCGATCGGCGCACTGATCACCGACTTGAAGCGGACCGGGCTGTGGGACGAGACCCTGTTGGTGTGGGGCGGCGAATTCGGTCGCACGCCTACGAGCGAGGGCCTCGACAAGCCGGGGCGCGATCACGACTGGCACGGATTCAGCATGTGGCTTGCCGGCGCTGGCGTGAAGGGCGGCCAGTCGATTGGGGCGACCGACGAGCTGGGCTTCAAGGCTGTCGAGGATCCGTGGCACGTGTCCGACCTTCACGCGACGATCCTGCACCTCATGGGGCTTGATCACACGAAGCTGACATATTTCTACCAAGGGCTTGAGCAGCGACTGACAGGAGTCCGTGGGGAGTTGATCCGGAAGGTGCTCGCCTGACCGGCGTGGGCGGCATTCGCCGAGGAACAGGGACGCCTCGGAGCTGCGTCAGAGAGCCCAGGCGGCGCCCGCCTAAGCTGAACTTCATCCGGCGGCAAGGGTCAGGATTGCTTGTGTCTTGGCTCTCTCTCGAGTGGGCCAGACCTGTTTGCCGGGCGGGTCGGCAGTTGTCTCGCCGGCGGAAATACCAAGTGGGTCGGGCTGGTTCGGGCACAGTGGTGTGACATTGCTCCCAATGAACAGGGAGCATTCTCGGAAGGTAACCGTCACTGGCCCCGGGGTGTGCGACGAATTGCTCCTCCGGCCCATTTTGTTGACGGACGGCTACCAGGCACTCTGCGGAGCACGATCCCAGCTCTGTGCGCACCTGATTTGGCCCGCTCACAAGCTGGCTTCCCACCGGAAACAATCTTCTCCGGGTCCACGGTCCACGCCCAGCGGTTCCAGGGCGTTCGCCTGCAGGGGCGAAGCCTGCGACACCAGCGGGAACTCGCTGCCGTCCCCACCCGGCAATGTAACCTCGTTCAGCGTCAGGGCCTTCAGGTGTTCCAGCACCGTCTCGAGGCTCGCTCTGCACCGACAGCCCCTTCGGCGTCCGCTTGCCGACTGCCTTGGCCCCCGCATCTGGCGAGGGCTGCGCCGGCTCGACCGGCGCCTCCCGGCGCGGCTCGGTCGCCTCCCGGTGGGCGTCCTCGAACAGCAGCGGCGCCAGCTTGCGCCGCATGTGCCATTCCACGAAGTACGCCAGCATGCACAGGAACACTTGCCCGCGCACGTGCTCCTCGTCATAGAGGTAGACCGGCCGCAGCTGCAGGCGGTCGGTCTTCAGGTTGCGGAAAACGCGCTCGACGCGCGCTAGGTGCTTGCTGGCCGCTACGGCCTCGCCCCCCGCGAGCCTGTCCTGCCCCACGCTCGTGGCCACCGCGTAGATCCCGTCCAGCCGGCCCTCGCCCTCGATGGTGCCCTGCTTGCGCGACCAGCGCAGTTCCTCGTCGCTCACCGCGATCGTGAAGTGCTTCTCGACCAGCTTGGGGTTGGCCTCGCGGCCGACGCGGCGGTTGATCGCGTCCTTGCCCTTCCTCAAGACCGAGCTGGAGTGGCGCCGCACCATGTCCGCGATGCGCTCGAGGATCTCCTCGGTGGCGCGCAGCAGGTTCTTGCGCTTGCGGGCACGCTCGGCCTTCAGGCGCGGGTTGAGGCACACCAGCAGGCGTTCGCGTAGGAAGTCCGGGCTGTGGCTCTCGGACACCTGGTCGGGCACCAGCTCGCCGGGGCGCAGCGGCGCCCGGGGGTCTTGGAAGGAGTTGTTCGGGTCCGGCTTGGGCTGCTTGAGCAGTGTGCGCAGATCGGTGGTCTTCAGCGGCGACACCCAGTCCAGGCCGGCCGGGCCGAGCTCCTCTAGGATGCGCGCCGTGGTGAGCACGCCGCGGTCGCCGGCCAGGGCCAGGCTCTCAATGCCGAAGCGCTCTCGGATGAGGCGCACCAGCGCGGCGATCGTGCCGGGATCAGCGGTGTTGCCGGGGAAGACCTCAACAGCGACGGGGCAGCCGTCGGCGGCGCACAGCAGGCCGCAGACCACCTGGCGATTTCTTTGCTTGCCATCGCGGTTGTAGCCGAAGGCGGCCAAGGGGCAGCAGTTGCCCCCGAAGTCGGAAGAGGTGACATCTTACAGCAGAAGGGAGCCGTCTTGGATGTGCTGGCGGGCCAGGGAGCGCCGGATCCAGGGCTGGCGCTGGCGCGGCCAGTCGAGGTTGGCGAGCAGCTCGTTGCCGGAGACGGGGCCGAGGCCGAGCAGGAAGGCGAGGCTGGAGCCGGGCGAGTCGGTGGAGAGGAAGCGGGCGCTGGCCAGTTTGGAGGCGGGGAAGGGGACGCGGGCGACCACGCAGCCGAGGGCCAGCTCGCGGGAGCAGGAGCGCTTGCGGTGCAGGAGACGCCTCCGGCCGAACAGGCGCCGTCCCGCCAATTGAACAGCATGGCGGTGGCTCCCGCCCGCCTGGGCAGGTTCGGCGGTCACTGAGCTGTCGGCAAGCCCTGAATCTGTCGCAGCAGCCCGCGCATGAAGTCATCCTCGGGGAAGAGGTCCACGAACCGTCGTATGGTCTGCGACGCATCGCGGTATCGCTTGAGGTTCACATAGCGCAGGGCGAGCATCTTCCGCAGCCGGGGATTGAATGGCCAAGCACGTACGCCCTCGGCCAGGACCGCCGCAGAATCGTCCTCGCGACCTTGGCTCACAAGCAGGGAGGCAAGGTCGTCGAACGTTGACGCTGGCTGAGGGCCGGATTGGACAGCTTGCTCCAAGTAGTCGATCGCTTCCGGTGTGCGGCCGTCAAGCATTGCCTTCCGGCCCAAGGCCGCCAGCACCAGCGGGTCGTCCCCGTGCTCCTC
>JAJDWM010000307.1 GCA_022825595.1 Bryobacterales bacterium
AGGATAGAAGCGCTAGGCTGGGCGACCGCCGACCTGTAAGCGAAGCTGCGGTCCGCCTACGACCTTGCCCAAGCGCGCCGACGGATGCTTCGCCCAGCATGAACCATGCATGAAGTCGGAACGTGGCCGCCATGAATCTCAGCGCCCGCTTCGAGTTGGGCTGCACTTCATGTTCGGAGCGGTACGCTCCGAGATCAATTCCAAGCGCTGGCCGCTCGGCTGCTCGACCTCGGATTCGCCGATCTTATGCCCGCCGGCCATCGCTCAGCACCTCGGGTTCGCGGTCTGAATCTCAGGTGTCCGCGATCAGCAGACATACAGCAGGAGCAGAGCTCCTGCCACTTCTCTTTGACAACTGTGCTTCAGTGCCAGACGGACTCGTTCTCCGGGACAAATGAGGGATGCAGACCGTGCCGATCCGATCAAGAGTGAGCCGCTGCAAGCAACTTCCAGAAGAGGCTCCGTGCTACGCTGCAATTGGGATGAGCGGAGTGATCTTCGGAAAGCATTTGCAACGGCGTGAGGTGCTGCGTGGGGTCGGAGCGGCCATCGCTCTTCCCTTCCTCGACTCAATGGTTCCGGCTTTCGGAGCGGCCCGCTCGGAAGGCGCCGAGCCGCCACGCAGACTGGCTTTCGTCTACATTCCTAACGGCGTGATCCAAGAGGCGTGGACACCCGCCATCGAGGGTCGAGGGTACGATTTCCCTCGAATCCTAAAGCCCTTGGAAGCCCACCGAGAGGACCTGCTCGTGTTCTCCGGTCTGACCCAGAACAACGGTCGCGCATTGGGCGATGGTCCAGGAGACCACGCCAGGGCTGCGGCCTCTTTCCTCACGGGCATTCACCCCAAGAAGACCTCGGGCGCGGACATCCGGCTGGGAATGTCGGTGGACCAAGTTGCCGCAAGGGCGGTCGGCGACCGGACGCGGTTCGCTTCCATCGAACTGGGAATCGAGCCGGGCCGGTTGGCAGGCAATTGCGACTCGGGCTACAGCTGCGCATACTCGAACAGCATCTCTTGGCGGGGCGAGAAGACCCCCAACCCGCCGGAGATTGACCCCACCGCCGTCTTCGAGCGCATGTTTGGGGACATCGAGCGCCCGCTGAGCCCGGAGGAGCGCAAGCGACGGGAATCCCGCCAGCGCAGCGTTCTCGACCACGTTCTCGGAGATGCTAATCGTCTTCGCGGCAGCGTAGGCCCCGCTGACCGCCAGAAGCTGGACGAGTACCTTGACAGCGTGCGGGACGTCGAGAAGCGACTCGCGAGCCCGGGAGCGAGCCTCGCGGTTGCTCCACCCTCGATGGAGCGTCCCGACGGCATCCCGGCAAAGTACGCTGACCATGCGAGGCTCATGTTTGACCTCACGGTGCTGGCGTTCCAGACGGACCAGACCCGCATCGCGACCTTCATGATGGGCCGCGAGGGAAGCAACCTCACGTATCCGGAGATCGGCGTAACCCGCGCCCATCACGGAATGACCCACCACCGGGGCGATCCCGACAAGATCGAGGACATCACGAAGGTCAACGAGCACCATGTGCAGCAGTTCGCCTACTTCGTGAGCAAGCTGGCGTCGATCGAAGAGGCCGACGGGCGGCTGCTGGACAACTCAATGGTCGTCTACGGCTCCGGTATCGGCGACGGCAACCGCCACACCCACCACGACCTGCCGGTGCTGGTGGCCGGCAAGGCAGGTGGCACACTCTCCACCGGTCAGCACTTGCGCTACGCGGCGGAGACGCCGATGAACAACCTCTTCATGTCCCTATTGGACCGAGTAGGAGTGCGGCCCGAGACGCTTGGGGACGCGACCGGCAAGCTGGACAGACTGAGCTTCGGGTAGCAAGGCGGGGGCCAGCCTGGCACGCCCCGCCAACTGCAGTCCGGTCCCGAAGGGGGCGCTCGCTGGAGCGGGCATTGACCGGGCTTCAATCCCACGGGCCAGCCGTGGTGGCGCGCTCGGAGTCGTGCTGCTCCAACTTGGCGGACCGGCGTCGCTGGACGAGGTCCAGCCGTTCTTGGAGAGCATGTTCCGCGACCCGGACCTATTGCGCGTGCCCATCCCTCGCAGGCTGCGCGACTGGCTGGCGGCCCGTTTCGCCGCTCACAGGGCGAAGCATGTCAGAGATCTCTACGCGACGATCGGAGGCGGGTCGCCTATCGGCCGCATAACCGCCCTTCAGGCATCGATGCTCGAGGATGCTGTCCGATCTCGGCTAAGTGCCCGGGTAGTGGTAGCGATGCGCTACGGTGGATCGGGCACGGCGGAAGCCGTCGAAGCGGTGAAGAACGCCGGCTGCAGCCGTCTGGTGCTGCTGCCACTGTATCCCCAATATTCAGCTGCCACCACCGGGAGTTCCCTTCGCGAGTGGAAGACCTGTGCGACTCGGGCCGAGATGGACCTGCCAACGGGAATCGTGCGGTCGTACGCAACCCACCCCGGATATATTGCTGCGGTCGCGCAGAGATTGCGCGAAGGGCTCAGGGCGTTGCCCGAGGATCCAACGCCGCACGTAGTCTTCAGCGCCCACGGTCTGCCGCAGAAGTATGTCAGGCAGGGCGATCCCTACCAGTCCCAGATCGAGCGCACTGTGGCGCTAGTCGGGAACGTGTGCGGTCTGTCCGAACCGACCGCGCTCTGCTATCAGAGCCGAGTCGGACCGCAGCGTTGGCTGCGGCCAAGCCTGGAAGACACCATCCGGAAGCTGGCCGCGGAGGGAGCCAAGTCGATCCTTGTCGTTCCGGTCTCATTCGTGTCCGATCACCTCGAGACACTCTCGGAAATCGACATCGAGGCTCGTCAGCTCGCCATCGCCAGTGGAGTTCGGTACTTCGCTACCATGCCGGGACTCAACGGGAGCATGGCCTTTATCGAGGCCCTCGCCGATCTAGCGCTCGGAGCCGACCCCGCCAACGCGGGTGGCCCGACAGCCTAGCGAAGATCCGGGGGCGCTGCCGCGACCAATCTGGCGCGGCGGATCGAGGCCATCGACAACTCCGCTCCGCTGTGGGAGATTGGCGACCTGATCATCGACGGCAGCGATGGTGGCGAGTACAAGGCACGATTGCGCGAGGTCGGGTAGTTCGATCAAGCTCCGCTGGCACGCACCGTGCCACCGGAGCAAGCTGGCCACGGGCGAGTGGCGGTCCGTGACACACGGGCCGGGAGCAATCCGAGACAGCACGGCTGGATGTTAGACGATTGGCAAAGTGGGAGATCGGTGTCAGCCGCCCCATCCCGCGATTCCCCGATTTGCGACACGCCGTTCGGCGGCAACAGGATCTGAACTGTGCACAGCGCAGACAGTCCCAAACGACACTTGGCCGTTCGTCGATTCCCGGGACTCGGCAGCAATGGCCGGACCGGGTGGTCGATCGATACAAGGCCCACCCGGAATCGTCGGCCGCCTAGCGGCCATGCCACAACGTGATGGTCCGGTCTGTCCTCGGGTGTGCGGCCGCAGCCGCCGCGAGGGACCTAGGAAAAGAGCTCCTTGACTTCTGTGCTGCCGATGAAGTCCGTCCCGGACATGGGCTCCACGTATTGAAAACTGCGGCCCGACGGTGCTCCAGCCAGCTTCTTGGTCCAGTCGATGCCCAGCACGGAGTATATGGTGGCAGTCACGTCCTCTGGGTAGATGAGGCGGTTCTTGTGCCAGCCAAAGTCGGTTACGGATCCGCCTTGTTCGTCGGTTGCACCGATTAGGCTCCCGCCCTTGACTCCCGCCCCCGCGAACGCTCCGCAGCGGACATTGGGCCAATGGTCGCGACCTAGGATGTCGGTCAGTTCGCCGGGTGTCCTTCCAAACTCGCCAAGGGCCATCACAAGGGTCTTGTCGAGCATCGGCACGCCGTCGTCGTCCTCAATCTCCTTGAGATCGGAAACCAAGCTGGCGAACGCCGGGTCAAGGTCGCCGCAGTTCTTGTAGAGCCCTCCCCGCTGCCGGGGATCCTCCATGATCGACTCCTGCTTCCCATAGATGTCCCCATGGTGGTCCCAACCGCCTTGATTCACGAGGATGTAGCGCGCCCCTGCCCTTGCCGTGACCATGTTGCGCGCGATGATGCACGCATCTCCCAAGGCCGAGCCGCCGTAGCGCTGGCGATCTGGCTCCGACAATTCCACGACGCGTGACATGCCGGGGGACTTGATCATGCGCTCCGCGCTAGTGGCGAAGTAGTCCCACTCGCTGAACATCTTCGACGCCCCGGGTCCCTCAAGGTGCCGCGATGAGTCGAACGTCCGCAGGAAGTCGAGCCGTCTGTTGAAGCGCGGCACCTCGTCCCGGTCGATGAAGAACGGCATGTTCCCGCCGCTGCGCATGTCCAGAGTCAGCGGCGCCGCCGAACTTGGCAGGAACCCCTCGCGCACCAGCGTCCCGTTCACCGCACCGGCCGGGAAGTTCATGGAGATGAACGGTGGCAGGAAATCTGAATCCCGCGCCTCAGAGAGGAGCTCGTACGCGATCACCGCCCCAATCGAGGGGATCTCGCGCGCCCTGGAAGCATTGAACGGGTGCCCCGTTTGCATGTTGTACTGCGCGAGATTGTGGAACGTCTCCCAAGCCCCCATGGAGCGTACGACACAGAGTTCGTCCAAGATTCCGGCCGTCTTCGGCAGCAGACCGTAAGGCCATCGGTACCCAAGGTTGGTAGTGCGGATGTCAAGGTCGTCAGGGGTTGTCGGATACTCCTTGACGTCGAAGGTGTCCATCTGCGACGGACCGCCAACCAGGTTCAGCACGACCACGCATTTCGCCCCGCCCCGCACATCTGCGTTTCCCGTGGCACTCGCCTTCAGCGGCCGTACCATTGGCGCCAGTGCGGCGCCCGTAATGCTCACCATGCCGGCCCGGCAGAGCTGGCGGCGCGTCAGGGTGGGGAAGTGCGTAGCTTCAGTCATGGTCGTTCTAATACACCTCACTGCACGAGCACGAAGTCCAGTCGGTTCAGCAGCGCCCATAGGAGATCTTCGGCGCCTTGGTCCCTGTGCGTGGCGAGGAGACTCTGGGCCAGCCGCGCTTCTGTCTCGGTTGGGAAGCGGCTGACCGTCGCCAAGAACAGCTCCTCAACGACCTCTTGGTTCGAGCGCGACTGAGGCCCACGGAGGAGATCTTCCAGTCGGCTGCCCGGCTGGGCCTTGACGCGCTCTAGGATCAACTCGTGATTCAGGACGCTGGCAGCTTGGACCATGCTCGGCCGCTTGTGCGGCGGATCTTCCCGGTCAGTCTGGCCCCAGTCCTGTAGCAAGTTCCAGAGGTCCTTGTGGCTGGAGGCAAAGTCTTGGTTGAAGCGCGCCTGCATGACGTAACTGAACTTGTCGTCGTCATTCTTGACCTGGAATTCCTCAAAGATGCCTGTGGACTGTTGCACTGCGTCCCAGAACTCTTCGGCGGACATTCGGCGGACCTTGTGGCGGGCGAAATACTCGTCGTCCGCCGGGTCGTATTCTCCGGGCACGAAGGAAGAGAGCTGGTAGGCGGTGGAACTCACGATCGTCTTTAGCAGGTGGCGAAGGTCGTAGCCGCTGCGTACAAAGTCATCGGCCAGTTCTTCGAGCAGCTCCGGGTGAGTCGGCTGGACCGTCCAAGGTTCGGGCGGTGGATCGTCGGGGTCTTGCCGCGCGAGGTCAAATCCGAATGGCGGGTCCACGATCCCCTGGCCCATCAGTTCGGCCCAAAACAGGTTGACGGTAGCGCGGGCGAACTGAGGGTGTGCCGTCAGCATCCGAGCGTAGGCCTCCCGCTCGGATTCGCCGCCGGCTGGGTCGTATTTCTCCCCCGACAGGATGAATGTGGGCCTAATGTCCGTCTCGAAGCGCGGGAGCCGCACGATGCTCTTGGTTGTCAGGTCGTAGCCGTCCTCGACGTCTTCCACTTGGAATTCTGGGATCCGGCCATACACCGGCGCAACGAAGGTCTTCGAAAAGAACGCCGCCTGCCGCCACACTTCGGGCCGCTCTCGCTGGGAGAGCCACAGGTTCACCTTCTCAAGGTGGCCGGCCCCATCGTGGCAAGAAATGCACTCCATGTCGACGCCGAGGAAGAGCCGGGTCGTCCATAGCGCCAGTTCGTCGCACGTGTCCTCGTGGTTGACCGTTGAGTATCCGTCCCCGCCCATGACTCGGTGACGGGCGACGAAGTTGGCCTTTCCCGTCGTCCAGGTCGAAAGGGCCTCGGCCGTCAGCATGTCTCGCACGAACTTGTCGTACGGCACATTCATCTCGAGCACCCGGTAGAGATAGTTGTAGAAGCTGTTGATGCCTTCCCGCAGCTGCTCGTTGTTGCGGAAAAGGTCGCTGAAGAATGTCGTCCAGCGGTCGATGAATGGGCCCACTCGCGAAGGTCTCCGTCCGAAGCCCTGGGTCGGGAGGGCCGGAAAGAGGGACGCGATCAACTTGTCGCGCTTGTCCGGGGAATTGTCGCCGAGGAACTCCCTGGTCGCATCGGGCTCCGGAAGGCGTCCGGTCAGGTCCAGAGTGACACGTCGGAGGAACTCCCCGTCCGTGGACAGCGGGGCATGGCGCACGCCGTCGCGCTCGATCTTGCCGAATATGTGGTCGTCGATGAAGTTGCGGCGCTCAATCGCCGGTCCAGCGTCGCCCGATGCCGGCGGGACGATCTCTGCCCCGAAACCCGCGACAGCCGCCAAAGCGGCCAGCAGCGCTCCAAATGACAGGCTGGCCTTCGCTGCCGACGATGCCATCCGTGCTCTCATGATTGCCTCCAAGGGTACACGCTGAGAAACCTCGCCTTGGCCCTTAGAAGATGAACCGCAGCGCAACCTGCGAGACGCGGGCCGGCTTGGAACGGGTGATGCGCCCGAAGCTGCCGCTCTGGTTGAAGCCGTCGGGACCGGGCGAGAAGCGCGTGTTCGGCACAAACAGGTTAGTGCGGTTCAGCAAGTTGAAGAACTCCGCCCGGATCTGGACAGTGAAGCCCTCGCTGATCCGGGTGTTCTTGATCGCTGAGAAGTCGACTGTGGCCAGTCCGGGGCCGCGCACGTCCGGCAGCAAACGCCCGACGTTGCCAAACGTGAAGTCCGTTGGGTTGACGAAGGCCGTCGTGTCGAACCAGCGGTCGCGAGTCGGGTTCGAGAGCTTCGCGCTCTGACCGGTCGAGTCCGGCCGGTCGGCCGCGAAGTTGTTGGCTCCGAAGATACGCAGGGGGAGCCCGTCCTGCAGCGTGACGATGCCGTTGATCTGCCAGCCCTCCGTCAGCCGTGTCAACACAGGGTTGGTGGGCTGGATTGCCTTGCCAGCTCCGAACGGCAATTCGTAGATCCCGCTGAACACGAAGCGTTTGGCCGAGTCCGTCGAATGGATCGAACGCTCTCTGCGGCGGTCAAACTTCCCGTTCTGCAACCCTAGGACATTGACCTGCTCGGACCCCGCGAAGCCGAAACCTTCGATGTTGCCGCTGATCATTTTCCCGAACGTGTACGAGGCCAAGAAGGCAACCCCGTTGGAGTAGCGCTTCTCGAGGTTGGCTAGGAAGCCGTGGTAGATCGAGCTTCCCATGTGTGGCCGCTGCACGTTGATGCGGTTGTAGTAGGGCAGTGGCCGCAGCAGTTGCCGGCGCTGGATCACAGGTCCACCGAAAGCGCCGGAAACGATGCCCTCGTAGGGGTTAGGTACGCGGTCCTGTAGCCCCCTGCCCAGCGAGAGGTGTGCAGGGTCGAGCTGGTTGTAATCATAGTTGCCAGAGTCGATCTTGCTTCCTTTGTTGCCCACGTAGCCAGCTTCGAACAGCATCTCGCCCGGGAGCTGCTGCTGTAGGGTGAAGGTGAACTGCTGGGAGTAGGGGGTCCGGGTCTCCCACTCCATGGTGGTGTGGTTCCCGCTCTGGAACGCGCTCTGCCCAATCTTGTTCCCGAGCGGCTTCAGTGGAGCGAAGGGAAAGCCGTCCCGCAGGTAGAAGGCTGGGAGGTCCGAATTGCCCCCGGGAGGAAGGTAGTTGGTCACATTCCCCCGATAGCCAAGCGCGGCGAAGCGGTTGCCCCTGACCGTCCCCTGCAAGCTGTAGTACATGCCGTATCCACCGCGCAGGACCGTGCGTCCATTGCCGAGCAGGTCCAGCGCCAGTCCTATTCGCGGGCCGAAGTCGTTGAAGTCCGCGGCGTGCAAGGTGCGTTCGAAGTCGATCCCCGCAAACTCCAGTCGGCCCTGCAATCCGTTATCGGTGTTGGTGGCATTGACGTTTAAGTTGCTGATGCCGTTGTTGCGCTCTCCCGGCCATTGCTGGTAGTCGTAGCGCAGACCAAGATTCAGCGTCAGGCGAGGGCTGACCTTCCAGTCATCCTGGATGAAGAATGCTTGAGAAAAGTTCTTGTACGAGACTCCAACATTGTCGTCAACCGAGGCGCCGGCAGCCGCGCCGACAAGGAAGCTCGCGAATCCCGATCCCGTACCGCCGAGCTGCTGCGGGTTCCCCGTCAGTCGGGTGTTGAACGACATGTTGCCCGAACAGGCGAAACAGCCGTTGAGGCTATAGAGGTTGTCTCGGAACTCGACCCCGAACTTGAACGTGTGGTTGCCTTTGATCAGGGTGAAGCTGTCCTGCACCTGAAGCGTATGAAAGGCCAAGAAACCGTTGATAGTGCCGAAGCCCGCAGGAAACCGCTGCATGTTCGGCACACCTGAGAAATTAACCCTCGGGAAGGTTATGTCCGGGACCGTGGAGGCGTACCCGAGACTGCTGGCTGGGCTTGTCCCGACGCTGCCAGGAATGAAGGGGAAGAACTGGCGGGCAATGCTGGCCTTGAAGCTGTTGATCTTGGTGGCACCAAAGAAGTGGGTGTCGGTGATCGCGCCGTTGTGGTTGGCGTAGTCGTCGTTTCGCACGCGCCCAACCAAGTCTGGGAAATACCCGTTGCCCGTCGATGCCCTGTTCTGCTCGTGGTCCCACAGGATGTACCGGATTGAGAACCGGTTGTTGTCAGAGAAGCTGTGGTCGCCCTTTCCGGTCATCTGCTTCGCGTCCGTGCGGGAACCCAGATTCAGCCGCACGTTGTTGGTGTTCGCGGCATCGCTCGGGGGCACGTTGGGCTTCGGGTAATACTGCCGATACGCCAACGCGACCGGGTCAAGGCGGTCGGTCGGGATGACGTTTCCGGGAAATTGGTCGCGCAAGAACCCTCCGCCGTCCGGGTTCTCACGGGTTGTAAGTGGGTCAAAGACTGGAATCGGCCTGCCGTTCCGGTTGGCCAGGTTCGACAGGTTGCCCGCCCACTGCTCGTCGGTCGGCGCCGTGCCGATCGCTGTGTAGCTCAGGCGGAGGTTGTACTGCTCGTAGTTGTAGAAGAAGAATGTCTTGTTCTTCACCACTGGGCCGCCTATCGACCCGCCGTACTGGTTGTAGCGGATCGGCGGCTTGACTGCCGAGAAGGTGTTGCGCGCATCGAGAGCGTCGTTGCGCATGTGCCAGTAGGCAGTGCCGTGCAATTCGTTCGTGCCGGACTTGGTCACCATGTTCACGACGCCGCCAAGGGTGAAGCCGTACTCGGCGGACATCGTGCCGCTCTCCACCTTGAACTCTTGGATCGAGTCGACCGCCGGGTTGACATTGTTGTCTGCGCCGCGATTGTTGATGTTGGTCGCCCCATCAATGGCGATGTAATTCCGCCCGACCGGTCCGCCGTTGACGCTGAACGCTGACACCAGCACTCCCCGGTCCGCGAAGCCAGCCGGCTGGGTCGACGAAAACCGCACGTTGGGCGTCAGCACCACCAGCGCCAGCGCACTGCGACCGTTCAGCGGAAGATTCGTCACTCGTTCGTTCTCCAGCGCCTTGCCAACCGTCGCGTTGGAGCTCTCGACTAGCGGCGCCGCCCCCACAACTTCGACGGTCTCAACCAGGTCGCCCACTTCTAGCTGGAAGTCGACTCGAGCGTTATCGGCAACACGCAGCTGAATGCCACTGCGGACGCCCCTCTTGAAGCCGGTCATCTCGGCCAAGACTTCGTACTCTCCCACGGAAAGGGCGGGCACACGGTAGTCGCCAGCCTCGTTGGATGTAGTGTTGAACGTCGTGTTCGTCTCCACTTGGCGAACCGTGACATCGGCACCGATGATCGTGCCCCCTGTAGCGTCGGTGATCGTTCCGATGATCGTCGCAGTACCAATCTGCGCCTGACACGGCAGCACTGCTAAGAACGCTAGCAACGAAATGGCCGAAAAGACTCGATTGATCCTCATTGCACCCTCCCTTGGCTGCTAACCGATACGGTCGTCCACGACTTCCCTACGCACCGGGCCGGAGTCCAAGCCTGGCCCGGTGATATATCAACAGTAATATCCTATGAAGCTCTTGACGGCTTGTCAACCCGATCGATGCCTTGGTCGGCCGCCCGTCCGTGCCGAACCTTTCGGTGAGGTGGTGAGCGCGTCGTCGCACGAGGATCAGGTCTGACGAGTAATCCGCTTGGGTTCAACTGGAAGCGGCCGATCATCATTCCGCCGTCACGGCGAAGCTCTCCTGACCGTCAGCACTCAAGCGAAACAAGCAGCGCTCCAGACCGGCAGCCATTGCCTCACGTGCACTGTCGATCCCGACTTGGACCCCTGCTTCCGCGGGGGTGCTTGGACGGTGGCACGCCCCAAAGCAGGCGCTCCGTCACCCCAACTGGCTGCGAAGAGCCCTAGCGCACGGAAGAGCTACGCACATCGCCACGGAATGTTGCGCCAGCCGCCGAGACGAACAACTGGCACACCGCCTACGGACTAGAGAGCCGTGTGCGCCAATTCGTCGTGCAACCGGTCGAGGGTGGTCAGCTTCAGCATGGGAATCGCGACGCAATCAGAGGCCGTTCCACCGAGAAGCAGCGCTGAGAGTCGGCTGCAATCCAGCGCTCCAGCGCTTGGAGGCTGGCTGTCGTACCGCGATATACTCCAAAAGTAGTGCTCTCCTCGATTGCCAGTGTGGTTTCTGGGCAGGCCCAAGCGGGCCCAAAGTTGTCCGACCGGGCCTACGATGCCGTGCGCAGTGCCATCGTTGAGGGCCAGTTGCAGTTCGGCGAACCGCTTACACGGAGAGGGCTGGCGACGCAGCTTGGGATGAGTCTACCGCCCGTGACTGAGGCACTCCAGAGGCTGGA
>JAJDWM010000235.1 GCA_022825595.1 Bryobacterales bacterium
CGGCTTGTCGGTCCGTCCAGCCCGGTCCGTTGGTGTCGACTTGCAACAGGATCCGGGCGCGCCGCGCCTTCTGGCTGCTGCCCTTGAGGCGAGCGATTGTGTCTTCGCAGACGCCACGTTCCTCGTCCGTGAGCCGGACAATGTACTTCTTCATGAACCCTTCTCCTAGGCTTGGATGGCCTCATGCCCAGTAGAACATAATGAACCCTAAATGTAGCATTGACGGAGCACTAGCCACGTAGTCTGGCAACCGCGGCCCAGTCCGCTCGGAACTTCTGGATCGTGCCCAAGGGCCTCGGCACAGGTTCGAGAGTCCCAGACCCCCCAGACTTGAGCCACGCTTCGTCTCCGGGCGTGTGCCGGAGGTGGTACTGCCGGCTGCCTTAAGCAGGGAATGCTTGTTACGGCAAGCCCGGTTGGTCAGACAAGGATTTCCTTCAGCACGCGTCCGCCAGTATCGGTGAGGCGCTTGTGTCGGCCCTCGTGCAGATAGGTCAGCGCATCCGACTCCAGCCCCATCAGGTGCAGGATCGTGGCGTGGATGTCGCGCACGTGGATCGGATGGTCTGCACAGCTGAGGCTGAACTCGTCGGTGGCACCGACGGTGGAACCTCCCTTGACTCCGGCTCCCGCGAACCAAGTCACTATCGAGTGTCGATGGTGGTCCCGTCCCACACGGGCCCCGTATGCCTTCCTGGCGATGAACGGGGTCCGGCTCATCTCTGTGGTGAAGACCACAAGTGTCTCGTCCAGAAGACCTCGGGACTTCAGGTCCTGGATCAGTCCTGCGATCGGCAGGTCGACTTCCTGTGCCCTAGCGGGAAGCCATTCGCGGATTTCCTTGTGGTGGTCCCAGCTGAACACGCCGTTCTCCCAGCCATGCACCAACAGGGAATAACGGACTCCTCGCTCGACCAGCCGTCGGGCAAGCAGGCACTGCCGCCCGAACGGTTCCGTGACTGGGTTGTCCAGACCGTAAAGGTTTCGGACCGAAGCGGGCTCGTCAGACAAGTCCACGATTCCGGGAGCATGGGTCTGCATGCGGTAGGCCAGCTCGTATGCGGCAATGCGGGCTTCCAAAGTGTCGGCAGAATTCCGACCGGCCGCATGCTGCTCGTTGGTCCAGCGGAGCAGGTCGAACTCCCGTCGCGAACTCTCGGCGGAGCCAACCGTCGACGATTTCAAGTTCAGGATCGGCGGACCTGAAGACCGCAGTAGCGTCCCTTGGTACGAAGCGGGCAGGTACCCGCTCTGCCACACGGCGGAGCCATTGACCGGGCCGCCGCGCCGGTCGTGGAGGACCATATAGGCGGGGAGATTCTCGTTCTCGCTACCCAGTCCGTATGCAACCCATGCTCCGACAGACGGGTTGCCTGCAAAGACAGAGCCTGTGGTTACGTGCAGCGTGGCTGCCGAATGCAATGGGGAATCGACTTCGATGCCGTGGACGAAAGCGAGTTCATCGGCGACGCCGCCTAGGTTGCCGAACATCGTTGACATCTCGCGGCCGGACTCGCCGTAGCGCCGAAACTCGAACGGGCTGCCAACTGCAACAACGTCGGACCGGACATACGCGTCCAGCTGCGTCGCCAGCCCCGGAAGCACCGGCATGCGCTGGCCGTCGATCTTCGCCAGTTCCGGCTTGTTCTCGAACGTGTCGACCTGGCTGACGCCGCCGGACATGAACAGGAAGATGCAATTCTTGGCCTTCGGCGGATGGTGGGCCGTCTTCCTGGCAGGTTGGGTCGATGCCCTTGACTCTCGCGCTAGCAGCGACGATAGCGCGAGGCCCCCAAGCCCGTTGAAGCTCTGCAGCAGCAGTTGCCGGCGTGAGGTGAGCTTGCCCGTCTGGAGGTCAATCAACATGGACGAACTCGTTGGCGTTGAACAGGACACGACAAACTGCCGCCAGCCCTTCGCCTTCCGCGAAGTCATTGTATCGACGAAGTTCCTGCTTGGTGGGCGTTCTCGAGAACGCGACACGGAAAGCGAGCGTGATCTGGTCCCGCGAGTCCCGGCCGGCTTCGTCTTCGAGCCGCGCCGCGAAGTGCTGCGACTCCTCGGCGACGAGTCGCCCGTTTAGCATGGCCAGGGATTGGATCGCCGTAGTCGATATCCTGCGCTGCTCCGAAGAGACCTGCGGAACCGGTGCATCCAGCATTTCCAGGAGAGGCAGGGCCAACTGGCGACGCTGGAAGACGTATACCGACTTCTTTCTGGAGTCCGGACCGCCGCTCGGTTCCCACGCGGGCCAGTTCTTGACCAGCATCTGGTCTTTCATCGCATCGGGTAGCCGGGGATACACCCCAGGCCCTCCCCTTGCGCGATTCAGGCGTCCGCTGACTGCGAGGATGCTGTCGCGGATGACCTCCCCTTCCAGACGTCGGCTCGGCATCCGGGACAGCAGGGTGTTCGACGGATCGACCTCTTTCGCGCGGTCGCAGAATCTGATCGAACTCTGGCGGTATGTTGCTGAGTTCAGGATTAGGCGGTGCATCGCCTTCACGCTCCAGCCGCTCGCGACGAACTCGTCTGCCAGCCAATCCAGCAGGTCGGGATGTGAAGGGCGTATGCCGTTTGCCCCGAAGTTGCTGGGCGTTGCCACTATCCCCCGTCCGAAGTGCCACTGCCAGACTCGGTTCACCATCACCCGCGCGGTCAGTGGGTTCTCCGGACTGGCGATCCAGGTGGCTAGCGGTGACCGCCACCGATTGACGTTGCCCAGAGAGTCCATTGGCAAGGGAGCGGGGTCGTCCGTTCCCGTCAACGCGCTCGGGAATCCCGGCAGCACGCGTTCGCCCAAGTTGTCGACTTCTCCCCGAACGCGCACGAACTGGACCGGCAATCCGGCGCCGTACGGCGATTCCCGTGCGTTCTCGACGGTGTGTATCTTCGGCTGGTGCCGTTCCACCTGGCGTCGGTACACCCCCATATCACGTCCGCCGCGAAAGCCGTCAACGAAGCTCAGTCGGCGGATGTACTCGACCTTCTCGGCCCGCGAGAACGACGGCTCGTCCCGGGGGACCACGCCGTTCGCGACGGCGTCCGTAAGTCTCACGCGCAAGGTCGCCGGGGTGGCGGATGACGGGTCGCCGCCTTCCTCCCGCAGTACGCTGCGAAACTTGGCAAGCAGCTGGTCCTCATACGCCTCATAGGCCTCGCGGGCTAGTTTGAGTCTCTGCTCGGCGGCCTGGCGGCCTCGGGCCACCATTTCACGTGTCGCCGCCCCCGTGATTTCGGCATCCACGTTGACGTTCTCGATCGGCAGGAAGAACGCCTGAAAGCGGTAGAAGTCCCGGGTCGGGATCGGGTCGTACTTGTGGTCATGGCACTGGGCGCAGCTGAGGCTCAGGCCGAGGAATACGGAGCCCACGGTTCCGGTGACTTCGTTCAGATGCTGCTGGCGCGCCGCCCGCCGGATCTGGCTCTGAGGAGGAGCGCCGAGTCGCAAGAATGCGGTCGCAACCCGCTTGTCTGGGTTGGTCGGGGCGAATTCGTCCGCTGCAAGCTGCTCCTTGACAAAGTTGTCATAGGGCTTGTCGCGGTTGAATGCGTCGATGACATAGTCGCGGTAGCGCCACATGTGATAGAGCTCGCGATTGGCCTCTCCTCCAGTGGAGTCCGAGTACCTCGCCACGTCGAGCCAGTGGCGACCCCACCGCTCCCCATAGCGCGGATCCCCGAGCAAATTGTCCACGAGCCGTCCGTACGCGCCCGCACCCTCGTCGGCCAGGAAGGTCTGGACTTCCTCCGGGGTCGGTGGCTCGCCAATGAGGTTGAAATACACTCGGCGCAAGAGACGGCGCCGGTCAGCTTCAGGTGCTGGATCGACACCCTGTGCCTCTAGGCGGGCGAGGATGAATCGATCGATGGGATTGCGGGGCCATGAGTCGCGCAAGACGTCAGGCGGATCCGGGCGACCGTTCGTCCGGAACGGGCTCCAATCGTTGGCATCGGCGTGTTCTTGCGCTGGCTGGAACTGCTCGATCCACTGCGCTATCGCCTTGATCTTGCCGTCCGGCAGAGGGGCCGACCCCATTGGCATGCTGGGAGCCACTTCGCCTTGCAGCACTCGCATCAGCACGCTCTGCTCGGGATGACCGGGGACAATCGCGGGACCGTGGCGGGCGCCCCCCGAGAGCAACCCCTCAAGTGTGCTCAGGTTCAGTCCGCTCAGCTGGCTGTCCGTGCCGTGGCAGGCCAGACAGTGCTGCGTGAGGATCGGCTGGATTTCGGAACGGAAGGCATCTCCCGCTTCAGCGGGCAAGGAGGGGCAAGCAGCGAGTGCGGCGACGACCAGAAGCTGGCTCCCGACCCATCGAATAGCGATCGAGGCCCAAGGCTCGCGAGCCAGTGTTTGACTGTCATGCGTGCTGCCCTTCATGCGTGATTCGACGGGCGTCCGGCGATTTGCCGCCTCGATTGTAACGACTGCTGGGTGCGAAGCGGCGCTCAACGACTGAACGAAGGATGCGCGACATAATCCCGATTCTTGGAGAATCGCCTCCAGGCGAGGGCATGGGACATGCGGGGGAGGACCGTGCGAGTGTGGTTTGGCAGTGGAGCCGCAGGGCAGGCGGCGTGACGGGTGCGGATGCAAGGCTGGGTGTCGTGGTTTGAGTTGACTCGCGTCTGGAGTTGGGACCAGAGGCGGGTTCAAGGCGTGAGCTGGCAGCCTTCCCGGAGCGCATGGCTAGGCTGTGATCGGAATCCTGTGGCGGCTCCAGCGGCGGACGGAATTGCACCCATGAACAGACATCGTCCAGACCCTCGCCTGCATCCAGCATCTGAGCATTCAGGCACCGAACTTGCGCCGGCTGCACATAATAGCTTCGCTGCGGAACGAAACGCGACGACGGGCCGGGTACCTACTTCGTGGCGCCGCTGATGAACTGCTCCGGCTCGACCTCGGTCGACAGCCCCGCTGCCTCCAGCACCTCGCGTATGGCTGCCGCGGTCTCCGGAGAAAAGCGAAAATTCATTCCCCGATGGACACCAGTCGCAATGCGGAGCGGCGTCCAGCCAAGATCGTTCTTGCGGTTCCACACCCGGATATCGGCACCCGCCTGGGCCAACAACCAAACCGCTCCCGGAACGTGCTTGTATGCAGCCCCGTGCATTGCCGTGTTGCCGTTCCCGTCAATGGCGTTGGGATCGCCGCCCAACTCGAGCGCAAGCCTAACTGATTCAACCACCTCTTCGGGGGTTCCCGCATCCTCGTCAGGCGCCCGCACGCCCACCCCGGCCGCCACCATCAGGGAGGTCGTGCCGGCTTCGGTTGGGATCGACTGGTCGGCACCGAGGCTATGGAGGAGACGCATGAGCTCGGCGTCTGCGGTCCGAGCGGCCGCCAGGAATGGGGTCGCACCCAGGGTGTTGAGACTGTGCAGGCCGGGACTGGTGCCCGATGTCATGCGTGCGTTCACGTCGGCTCCCGCGGCCACCAGCTTCCGCACGATGTCGAGGCTGGT
>JAJDWM010000776.1 GCA_022825595.1 Bryobacterales bacterium
CCTCGCTGTCGAGCGGATTGCGAGAGACCTGCGATGGAATGCGGAGGGCCGCACCAGTCCCTTGGTCTCGTCGCCACCAAGACTGGCCTGACTGACGGCCGAAACTGCGACATCGATTGTTAGCCCATGTCAGGAACTGTGGTGCCCCTCCCTTCCCAGGAAATGTGGGATTCGGCGATGCGCCCTTGGGCACACGACCCTCCGAAGATACGGCTCAACTCCAAACGCCCACAATCAAACAACAGCCTTGAAGCTCTCTTGTGAGACGATTGGTAGGCTCGCCGAGTCGCGAGCCATCCACCCGATGAGAAATCCCTTTCGACACCCCATGTATGCCCTGATCTTTGGATTGGCAGCGCTGCTGGTCGTCAGTGCCTGCTCTACGCAGGAGAAAGGACCGTCCCGGTCTCCGAACGTCGTCGTCATGCTCGCCGACGACCAAGGCTGGGGCGACCTCAGCCTTCACGGCAACTCGAACTTGGCAACCCCAAACATCGACTCGCTCGCCCATGACGGCGCGATGTTCACGCACTTCTATGTTTGTGCGGTTTGCGCACCGACTCGCGCAGAGTTCTTGACGGGCCGCTACTACGCCCGCGGCGGCGTTCGCGGGGTCTCGACAGGCCAGGAGCGGTTGAACATAGACGAGCACACGATCGCCCAGACGTTCAAAGATGCTGGCTATGCAACAGGTGCCTTCGGGAAGTGGCACAACGGCACGCAGCACCCCTACCATCCGAACGCCCGCGGGTTCGACGAGTTCTACGGCTTTACCGAGGGCCACTGGGGGCACTACTTCGACTACGAGATGGATCACAACGGAACTCTCGTGCGAGGGGAGGGTTTCGTGATCGACGACATCACGAACCGGGCGCTCGAGTTCATCGAGCAGAACCAGGACAGCCCATTCTTCGCTTACCTGCCTTTCAACACCCCGCACTCCCCGATGCAAGTGCCGGACGACTACTGGGAACGGTTCGAATCGAAGGCCCTAGAGCTGCGCCACAGAGACCCCGACCGCGAGGACGTGCCCAAGACCCGGGCGGCCCTGGCTATGGTCGAGAACATCGACTGGAACGTCGGCCGCGTCTTAGCGAAGCTTGACGAACTCGGCCTCGACGACGACACGATCATCCTGTACTTCAGTGACAACGGGCCCAACGGCTGGCGCTGGAACGGTGGGATGAAGGGACGCAAGGGGTCGATCGACGAGGGAGGTCTGCGCTCTCCCTTGGTGATCCGCTGGACAGGGCATATCCAGCCGGGCATCTCGATCAATCAGGTGGCCGGCGCGATCGATCTGCTCCCGACCTTGGCGACTCTTGCAGGCATCCAGATCACTGGAACCAAGGCGCTCGACGGCCGGAGCTTGGCCCCTCTCGTGACGGGCGAAGATTCCGACTGGAGCGACCGCCTACTCTACTCGCTCCGGCTTCAGCGGGACCAGACGCGCGTGAGCATCCGCAACCAGCGATTCCGTCTTGATCCGGATGGCCAGCTGTTCGACATCGAGAACGATCCCGGGCAGCGTGACGACGTGTCGGCCGAGTTCCCGGAGGAGGCGAGCGCCCTTCGGGAGGCCGCGCTAGCCTGGGCAGCCGAAATTGGTCCCAGCGTCGGACCCGATGACCGGCCATTCCCGGTCGGTCACTCGGAGTTGACCCTGCTGCCAGCTAGGGATGGCAGACCTCACGGGGGCATTGTGCGGAGCGCGAGGGCCCCAAATTGCTCCTACTTCACCAATTGGACGAGCGTGGAGGACTCGATCACCTGGGACGTGGAGGTCGCGGAAGCTGGTCCCTACGAAATCGCAGTGCACTACACTGCCGCCGAGGCCGGGTCAACGATCGAGGCTACATTCCAGGGCGTCTCAGTCCTAGGCACAGTTGTGGAGGCCCATGACCCGCCGGCGTACGGAGCCGACGACGACCGTGTTCCGCGGGTCGGAGAGTCTTTGGTCAAGGACTTTCGCCCGCTCACGCTCGGCACGGCAGACCTCCCAATGGGTCGCGGTCAATTGACACTGAGGGCTGTCGAAGTAGCTGACCGCCAGGTTGCTGAGATCCGTTACGCGATCCTGAAGCGCTTGTAGGCCAGACCGATCTCCGACCGGCTGCGTCGGCGTGCCCGAACGGACGGCGCCGCGGTCGCTGGCGAACCCTCTGGTTGTCGGCGGACAATGCTCGGCCCAATGCCAGAAGAGCAGCCGCCCCCGGCGATCAGGCTGCTCTCGATCAGCGGGCACCGGTCCTAAGGGGCGTTCGAGGCGACATCGAATAAGTCGTTGGTCAGGCCAGCGGCCTCCCAGCAGAACAGTTTGGCCAACGCCGAGTCATGCTTAAGCTACCAATCCGCGGGGAAACTGGACCAACCGCTTGGATGGGGTGCCTTCCGGGTCCCAGCGTGCTGAGCATTCGTAGTCCTTTGCGGGTCCGATGTCGGCTCATACTACTCCACAACCACCGTAAGAGATAGTCTTCTAATCTGGAACATCGTATCTTGAGTCTAGTCTCTTCACACATACCCCATTCGTGTCGTCACTCATACCCAAATTGATGGTCGCCTGAAGCTATACGCTCGAGTGGAATCTCCAAGTTTCTAGACCCTTTATGATCGTAACCGTCTCACGACTCGGTTGGTAGCGGCCATTGTAAGCGGGTTCAGATGCTCGTTCTGAACGAATCTCGAGCCTCAAGCCTGCGGTCTCTCGAACTGACACAAAGAACTGTGTCTGACATCTGCGAAAGCACACTGCTGGAATTGCTGATTCGGCCAGTCTGGGCGTGGATTTCCATCGCTCTCGATAGGCCGGTGTGAGTCCGAAGATGCTGGATTGGCTCAATCGACAGATTCAGGGGGAATCGTCCAAAGTGGGTTGGACATGCTTGCAGCAACGCGGCTTCAAGGCGACCACTCCCTGCAGCCGTGCCTCCTTTACCACCGGAACACATGGAGTGACGTTCGAGTCACGCTCCGTCACATGGGGGTAATTGGGGCGAGGAACTCGAGGGCAGTTGCGAGGACTTATCTTACTAGATTCCTAGTCATAGTGCTGCTCCTAGTTCTACACCCATGTTTCCTATCGGCGGAGTTTCGGAAAGCGATTCGCGAGGTGCCAATCCGGTGAATGCGAAGTCTAGGAGCGCTGTCTTAGCTTGGGTAACAAGCGTCGGACACAGTCCACCTACGGCGGTTATTCTGCCGAAATGGGCGTGCGTGCTCCGTAGCCGACCATCACGTGTTGGATGGCTTGCTGGTTCGCCCGCGCCGAACAGCAGGTAACGTATACTTGATTCGAGGAGCAAGAATGAGCAGGCACGATTACCCGTACGTGATCCAGAAGGACGTGAAGTACAGCGGGCTGGCCCTGATCGATGTGAACGCCCTTGTCAGGGAAGTAACGGAGCCGTGGCACCACCAGACGCTATTGCGGGTGAACGACAGTGTGGTCCGATTGGCTGTGGTGCAGGGCGAATTCCACTGGCATCACCACGAAAGCGAAGACGAGTTTTTCTACGTGGTCTCCGGGGAGCTACACATTGATCTGGACGACCGCACCGTTTCCTTACGCCCGAACCATGGCTACATGGTTCCGCATGGTGTCAGGCATCGCACCCGGGCACCTGGACGCACAGCCGTGCTGATCATCTCCGGGGCCGGTGTAGAGCCCACGGGCGACAAGACGAATGTCCAGAGTGCCTGGTCTGGCCCGGCGTAGCCGCACTGACACTCGGTCGCGGCAACATGAAGACGATCTATCCAATTGCCGAGTTTGAAGTACAGGAGATCCAGCCGCCCGGCAAGCTGACGAGTCCTCCAGCCCGTAAGAGGAGGATTCACGATTGATCTTCAGATTGCCCGGTTCCACCTCGCTCCCTGGTCGGCAGTTAGGACTTCGCTTCCCACAGGTGCCAAGCTAGGACCGTCTACTTCACGTCGACGCGCAGCAGGGAAAACGCTAGCGGCTGCCGCTTCGTCGTCGGTCCGTCACCCCGCAGCCAGATGGTACGCTCATCATTCGTCGATCGCGTTCCCGCTCCCCCACGTCGGGGTCGCCGACGTGAACGATCAGGCGAACAGACTGCCCGACCCCTGCCTCGCATCACCGCATACCGATACTCAGCGACCGGTACTGTGGGCCTTGAACGCACACCCTTCTGCGTGACGCTCGCGCCGGCCCGAGACCCCGGCGAGCTCAGAACTGTGCTCCTCATCGGTGAATTGGGCGGCGCCGCCAAATACCCTCCGGTGAAGGTGCTTGTCGTCGATGACCTGCTCTCGGACGGCTTGTCGGGCCATCCGCTAAGTCTTCGGGGTACGGAGACGCATGTCATTCCGCTTGACGCCGGGCCGACCCTTGTGCTGGGGGAGGTCGTCCCGGAGGACGAACGGTCCATGTCGGGCCGCGGGTCCGCCTGCTCAGCAGGCACCCGACAGGTGGTCCGGGTGACCTGGGCCGGCGGCGTCCGGATGCCGAACGGCGACGACCCCGGAGACGCCGAGCGGGCGATCTATCGCGTGACTGTGGAGCGTCCGGACGGCTCGCGCGACGAGATCGCCCCGGCGGCGCTCGCGGAACTCGGCGAAAATGACAACAACCACCTTCTGTGCCTCGGCACGGCCGGCACGGCCGTCTCGGTCGCCTTCCCGGCCGGCCATCTTGTTGACCCGAATCGGCACCTGAATCCTGACACGCAAGTCGCGGTGACAACCGTCACCGGACCGGAGCCGCACGACGCGCCAGCCGTCACCTGGGATCGCCACAAGCAGTAGCCTGGCGAGGCCATCGCGGATCGGACCGGTTTGCTCCGAATCCACAAGGGCCCGCTATTGCCAGTGGGTGATGTAGT
>JAJDWM010000110.1 GCA_022825595.1 Bryobacterales bacterium
GGTCGAGACGCCTCGATGTCGACGGCATCATCGGCCTACACGATCGGCCCGGCTAGGGCCGGCGGCCATCGATCCCCCAACCGTTCGAAAGGTCGTAACCCAATGACAGCAGTCTCTGGGGAGGACCCACTGAAGCCGCGCAGCATGGCGCGACATGCTGGCGTCTCGCAGTCCACGGTCCGCTGCATCTGGCGCCGCACTGGGCTTAAGCGGCACGGCGCGGGAACGCGTAAGCTGTCGACGGACAAGCATTTGAACGTAAGTTCTGGGAAGTGATCGGCCTGTACGTCCATCCTTCGGAGATGGCTTTACGGCTCTGCCGCGACGAGAGGAGGCACCGCACATGGCAGACGCTGGAGAGGGCTAGGACATCGGATATGGTATTTGCAACGCAAGACACTAGCGTGCCCGCCGATGCCGAAGCCCAAGGTTGCCGCTAGGGTGCGTGCGCGGCGACGCCTTACAAGCACGCCGCTCCCGGGGCAGTCGCTAGAGATTCGCCAGATCTTGCGGGCACTAGAGCCTTCGCGCTCCACCTTGTACGGCGTGATCGCAACTGTCGGCGGGCACGGAACACCCGGGTTCTCTCGCAGATTTGCCCCGCCAAGGGTTCGGGGCCGTGCTGGTTGCACGGCCCTGTCACCACCTGGAATGACCGCACAAGTCGCTCCGTGGCTGTGATCTGGAGCACTCACAGTTCCCGGCTCGGGGTCAACAACACTAGAGACAAGATCACGGTCAATGAGGCGGACGCTTGCGCTTGTGGAAGCCACAATTCACGCTGGCCAAGGATCAGGGCATCGAGGCTCGGGGCTGTACCGACGGATCCCGAAACACTGCGAAGGCGGCCCCGATTCATCCGATGCCGCGTACGTGGCCAACAGTCAAGCTGCCAGATATTGGCTATGGCGGAATGCCAGTCAAGTTGTAGTGCGGCCGCGAGCGTACGCCAGAATGATCTCAGCGGGATGACAGAGGATTCTCAGAGCAGCTCAGGAGTTTCCCGGGACGTGTTTGACCCTGACGACGATCTTGCAACCGAGGCACAGCACAGGCTCGACCACGCGGCCCGTGCGGCTTCAGGGGATCCCGAGGTCAAAACGGCTAGGGTGTTGATCCAAGCGGGCGGCACAGAACCGGATGCCGAGTTCATTCCCCGGCGGCGACCTTGGCTATGGTCGTCGTAGACACGCGCACTTGACGGTTCAGGGGTATGCGCAGAGGGCGATGCCCAATTTCGGTCGACGTAGCTTCTTCGAACAGACCGACCTGAGCCTCTGGAGAGCGTTGGCGGTCTCTCTTGCGGAGGGCCACGTGGGGGCTGTGGAACCAAGGCACGGACCGGAACTGCAGCCGTGCTAGGGGACTACATGCGAACCGCCGATGAGAACCCCTGCTCGCGGCCTTCTCCGCTGGCCACAACTGGGTAGCCTCCAGCTGCGCGGGTCAATCGCCGAGCATTTCCCACATCTTGGGGGCCTTGAAGCCTTCGCGCCCCACTTGGTATGGCACTACCGCATCTGCCGGCTGCAGGGCACGGAACTCCAGGATCTTCTCGTACATCTCCGTCGCGATGTCCGGATGCTCTCCGATCACGTCATGCTCTTCGAACGGATCTTCGGAGATCCGGAACAGCAAGCGCCTGCGGAGAGTGTCGTCAGCCGTCTCGTCCGTAACGACCGGGCCCAGCACGACCAGCTTCCAATCGTTGGTCATGTAGCTGATCTGCTCGGTGTCCGGTCCGGTCTGGCCGATGTAGTTGAACAGCTCGCGCTCCAGCGTCCGGCTATTCCCTTTCCACACATCGAGAACGTCCAGACCGTCAAGGGGCTTGCCCCCGTGCTCCCGAATCCCTGCCACCCGCATCAACGTCGGAAGAATGTCGATGTTCGCTATGGGCTCCTCAATCTTCTGCCCGACGGGGATCATCCCCGGCCATCGCACGGCGGCAGCAACGCGGATGCCCCCTTCGAAGACAGTCGCCTTTCCGCCGCGGAGGGGCGTGTTCTCACCGACGCCCGAGACACCTCCGTTGTCGGAACTGAATAGGACGAGAGTACGGTCAGAAATGCCGCTTTCGTCGATTGTGGTTAGGATCTTTCCTACCGCTTGGTCCAGTGCATGGACCATGGCTCCCAGTACTCTCCTGTTCGCATCATGCCGGTTGCGCGCAGCCGTGATTTGGCGGTCCACGGCGGGCTCGAAGCGTCCCCTGGCTGGCGTCAGGTTCGCGTAGCCCGGAACGTCCTCCGGCTTCGCCTGAAACGGGCTGTGCGGCGCGTTGAATGGGACGTAGCACAGGAACGGCGTGTCGTCCGATGCGTGTGCTCGGATGAACTTCGCGGCGCGCTCCGCGATCAGGTCGGTCGCATAGCCCTCCTCAAAGCTGGTCTCAAAGCCCTCGTGCCAGTCGAACTCGCCTTCCCTCTCGTGCGTGAAGTAGTCGATCGCGCCATTGTAGTGGCCGTAGAACTCGGTGAAGCCCCGGCGGAGTGGATGGTGCTTCTTGGCCGTGTGGCCAAGGTGCCACTTGCCGAAGATCCCGCGATGCTCGTAGCCTGCGTCACCCAGAACGTCCGCGAGAGTACGCTCTGACGTGTCCATGCCCCCGGTGCGCCAAGGCGGGTAGACTGCTCGCATAGCGCCAAAGCGGATCGGGTAACGTCCAGTCATCAGCCCAGCCCGCGTCGGCGAGCACACAGGCGCTACGTAGTAGCGCGCCAATTCGGCCCCTTCGACCGCGATCCGGTCGATGTTGGGGGTCGCAATGCTGCCGCCGTGGAAGCTGACGTCTGTCCAGCCAAGGTCGTTAGCGAGGATGATGACGATGTTCGGGCGTGGGGCTCCCGGCGCTGAAATCGGGCCATTTTCCACCGAACAAGAGGCCAAGAGGACCGCAGCCGTGAGCAGCGGCCGAGTGAGCACACCGCGCAGTCGCCGCTGGCGCAAGGGCTCTGAGGGCTGCCAACTGGGGGTTGTTGCAGGCAAGATCTTGCGCTTCGGAGTCACTGTGCCACCAGTCCCGCAGAGTGGGACTCGTCCCACGAGCCTACCAGCCTCGTGGGCGGCCGGGAGTCGGTGCACGGGTGGTAGCAGGCAAATTCAATTCTCGCTGAGGCAGGTTAGCAACTGGGGCTGATTCGGTCTTTGGTGCCGTGTGGCTGCAGTTCTGTGGGGAGGATTGAGAGAGGTTTTCTCCCGTGCGGGGAGTTTCGGGCCTTTTTGCGGACGCT
>JAJDWM010000701.1 GCA_022825595.1 Bryobacterales bacterium
AAACTCCCCGCACGGGAGAAAACCTCTCTCAATCCTCCCCACAGAACTGCAGCCACACGGCACCAAAGACCGAATCAGCCCCAGTTGCTAACCTGCCTCAGCGAGAATTGAATTTGCCTGCATCTTACCTGCGTTTCTCACATTTCTCAAACGCATTCCTCACAATCGTCGCGCTTGGATTGCTCTCCTGGGGCATCGGAAGGGGGAGAACGAGCCAGGATCGATTGTTGTTGGAGCGACCATTCTGTCCGAACCCCTAGACGACGGGAACCTCGAGAAGTACCCCCAACATCGCGCTTGGATACGGGCGGTGGCTGATCGGGGAACGGTCGAAGGGTGGAGTCACGCTGAGAACGCCAGCAGCTGGAGCCGTAGCGGGACCACCCGGCCGCCCTAGTCGCCAATCCGGCCTCTCCCACGGCTGCCACCTTCGCAGCCCCTCGCGGCCGAACGCAAGAACGGTCGCCATTTCGGCTGTTGCGGGGGGCCATCGAGTGCTGTTGCTGGCCCAACCTGGCTAGCCGCGACCAGACGGGCAATGTGGGACCGTCGAAGTGCACCCGAAGTAAGTCGATATCGGTGAATGGAGGCCGAAGAGGCGCGCCATCAGACTGCGCGCAGGAGGGCTGTGCTAGTCTGGATCTCGGGCATCCTAGCCGGACGGATGGGTGTAGTTCCCTCGTCGGCGGGAAGGGCACTCACCATGAAGAGGACGTACCAACCAAACCGTCGCAGACGCGCCAAGAAGCACGGCTTCCGCGTCCGCATGCGGACTCCTGGAGGGAGACGTGTCCTCGCCGCGCGGCGGGCCAAGGGCCGCAAGCGCCTCACTGTCAGCGACGAGTAGCAGCCTGGGCAGTGCCGGCAAGCCCCGTCCGAGTGCGTTCCCAAAGGCTCGCCGGCTTCGGACGCGTGCCCAGTTCCGGGCGGTCTATGATGGAGGAGTCCGGGCTGGCAGCGCCTTGCTGACTGTGTTCGCCCTGAAGGCCAGTGCGGTCAGGCCTGCCCGAGTCGGCCTGACCGTAACCCGCAGGGTGGGGAACGCAGTCGTCAGGAATCGGGCCAAACGGGCATTGCGGGAGGCCATGCGCAGGCACTGGCGCGCCCTGCCCAATAGCCTGGACGTGGTCCTGCATGCAAAGCCGCGAATTCGACGCGCCACACCCGCCGAGGTTGAGCAAGACGTCTTGCGCGCGCTGCGCAGGGTCGTCCACCGTGCGGGGCGGCACTGAGGCCATTCCCGTGGCTGGCCTAGGACAGCGCGCCGCCGTCTCCGTCCTGCGCCTTTACAAAACGGCGATCTCTCCTATGCTCCCGAGCGCGTGCAGGTTCTTCCCGACCTGCTCGGAATACGCCAACGAAGCCATCGCACGGCACGGGGTGGCGCGGGGCGGACTGTTGGCAGCCAAGAGGCTGCTGCGCTGCCAGCCATTCTCGGCCGGAGGCTACGATCCCGTCCCCTGAGGCCCCTGCCCCACCGACAGCACCGTGAACGACGAGCAATTCATTCAGCGCCGAATGCTGCTGGCGGCGGTCCTGTCCGCCGTAGTCATGGGAGCCTACATATACTTCGCGCCGAGGCCCCAGCCTGGCACCGATCCGGGGCCTGCGGCGGAGCCGCGCGCAGTTCAGGATCCGGACGAGCCAGTCCAGTCAGCCGGGGCCCCGGCGGTCGAGGCCGCAGACGCGGACTTCGCCGCCGCAGCCGCCGAGTCGGACTTCGAGGCTGCAGACGAGCGCCGGATCGTGGTGGAGTCCGAGACTTACCGGGTCGAATTCACGAATAGGGGCGCCGCCGTCACGAGCTGGCAACTCAACCGCTTCAGCGACGCAGCGGGAGACCCGCTCGACTTGGTCCACGAGCGTGGGGCAGCCCGCTTCGGAGGGCCGTTCCGACTGCTGCGGACAGGCGGCGACCCCATTGAGCGAGCCGACGATGCGCTCTTCGCCATCAGTCCGGGGCCGGCAGTCCGGAGCGCGCCGGAGACACTCACCTTCCGCTACTCCAAAGACGGCTTGGCCATACTCAAGCGCTTCTCGTTCGAGGCCGACGGCCACATCGTAAAGCTTGAGACCCGGGTGACTGAGAATGGACAGCCGCTGCGGCACCTGATCTCGTGGGGCGGCGGCTTCGGCGACACTGCCCAGGCCGGGAATCAGGCCTACTCCCAGACGTTCTACTTCGCCGACGGGGACATTGAGTACGTAACTGCGTCCGACGCCGACGATGAGAGGGTCACGCACGTCGGGGCATTCCCCTTCGTCGGGATCTCGGACCTGTTCTTCGCGCTTGCAGCCATTCCCCCGCCGGGCGAGGACATCCGGCTGGAGACGAGCGCCGTCGAGATCATCCCGCGCGGGGCCGACGCTAGCTCTACCCAAGCCTACGTGGCCGGCGCATTTGGCGGGGGTGCCCAAAACCGGCTGGACCTATTCGTCGGCCCTAAGAGCCGCGACGCGCTGGTCGAGGTGCAGGGCCTCGGCCGTACGTTCCTCGGGCTCGTTGACTACGGCTTCTTCTCGTTCCTCGCCGAGCCGCTTTTCGCTGCGCTGCGCTGGGTGCACGCCAACATGGTGCAGAACTGGGGCTGGAGCATCGTCATCGTGACCGTGCTGATCAACACGATCCTGTTCCCCCTCAAGTACAAGAGCACCAAGTCGATGCGCAGGATGCAGCAGCTGCAGCCGCTGGTCAAGGAAATCAACAACCGCTACAAGGGCGTCAGCATGCGCGACCCGCGCAAGGCGAAGCAAAACCAAGAATTGCAGGAGCTCTACAAGAAGTACAACGCGAACCCCATGGGCGGCTGCCTGCCCATCCTGCTGCAGATGCCGTTCTTCTTCGCGTTCTACAAGCTGCTGACCGTAGCCATCGAGATGCGGCAGGCCGAGTGGCTGTGGGTAAGCGACCTCTCAAATCCCGAAACGCTCGCGATCCGGGTCCTGCCGCTGGCCATGGTCGCCACGCAGTTCTGGTCGCAGGCCCTGACTCCGACGCCCACGGCGGACCCGACGCAAGCCCGTGTCATGAAGCTGATGCCGCTGGTGTTCGGCTTCATCTTCTACCAGTTTCAGGCGGGCTTGGTGCTATACTGGCTCACCAGCAATGTGGTGGGAATCGTCCAGCAGTTGGCTCTGAATCGCCTGCCACAGGAGAAGCTGAAGATAGAGCGGGCGCCGCGGCGCCGGAAGCGCAAGCGGCGCGGACGGTAGCCTGTCAGGGTACGTACCGCGCCACCGGGTCATGTCAGACATTGAGTGGACAGTTGAGTCTCTCGGCCCGAAGATCGACGACTTCCTGAACCCGGTCCTTGACGCCGCAGATTTTGACGTTGACTACGACATCTTCGAGGTGCACGACGGCCTCGAGATCATCGGTCCGGAGCTGACGGTTGACTTCGAAGGGCGTGATGCCAGGCTGCTGCTGCGGCGGCGCGCGGAGTTACTGTTAGCACTGGAGCAGCTGACGCTGGAAGCGCTGCGCGTCCCGCACCGGGACCGGTACCGGCTGATATTCGACGTCGACGACTACCGCATGCTGCGAATCGAGGAGCTATGCGAAAAGGCCAAGAAGGCCGCTGAGCAGGTCAAGAAGACCGGTCGTCCCTTTGAGATGCGCCCGATGACCTCTCGCGAGCGACGCATCGTGCACGTGACGCTGAACGAAGACGACGAGGTCACCACCGCTTCGGTGGGCACTCCGCCCTACCGCTACACGGTCGTCGGCTTGCGCGGGCCGACCGCGGACTAGACCCCTCGGAGGCCACGATCAGAGCGCCGGCAAGCCGAGCCAGCTCGCCACAGACAGCGCCTTGCCACCGCTTGACCCGAATCCGGCCGCAGCCACGCTGGACACCATCGTTGCCCTCTCCACCCCGGCCGGGAGGTCTGCCATCGGCGTGGTTCGACTGTCCGGCCCCGCCGCTCTCCAGATCGCCGGCAGGCTCCTGCGGCGCGGTGAGCTCCGATCCCGCCGCGCGAGCCTGGACGTGCTGCTTGGAGCCGACGGCGAACCGATCGACGAAGTCGTCTGCACCGCGTTTCCCGGGCCCCGCAGCTACACGGGCGAGGATGTCGTAGAGATCTCCTGTCACGGCTCCCCTCCGGTGCTTAGATTCGCCGTGGAGCGCTCCTGCGAACTGGGTGCGCGGATTGCCGAACCCGGAGAGTTCACGCGGCGGGCGTGGCGCAACGGACGCATGGACCTCGTGCAAGCAGAGGCCGTCCGGGATTTGATCGACGCAACGACGCTCTACCAAGCCCAAGTCGCCTCTCGCCAGCGTTCGGGAGCGCTATCCGGCAAGCTGCGGGCCTGCAAACGCGGGGTCCTCGAGCTGATTGCGCGGCTTGAGGCCGGCATCGACTTCGCGGAAGATGACATCGAGGTCGAGGACGGCACTGCGATCTCGGCCGCCATAGACCCGCTGCTGGGAGCCGTGAAACGGCTCGTCGACGGCTTCGCCCTCGGAAAGGTCGTCCGATCCGGACTGAGGCTGGCCATCGTAGGCCGGCCAAACGTGGGCAAGTCCAGCCTGTTCAACCGCATGCTCGAACGTGACAGGGCCATAGTGAGCCAGATTGCCGGCACGACACGAGACGCGATCAGCGAAACGGCCTCATTCGACGGCATTCCGGTGGAACTGGTTGACACGGCCGGGATCCGCGCCAGCGGCGACGAGATTGAGACCGCCGGAATCGAGCGGACTTGGCAGTCGCTGCAGGACGCTGACTGCGCTCTTGTGGTCGTGGACCTCTCGACCGAGGAATGCCCCGACGATCTCGACCTGTGGAGCAGCGTCAGATCCGCCTGCCCCGCCCTTCTGGTCGGCAACAAGCGGGACTTGCCCCGCCGCTGCAAGTCCAGGGAAGCCATGGTCGAAGTGTCGGCCCTCACGGGAGAGGGCATCGATGGCCTCCGGACCCGCGTACGCGAGCGGGCCCTGCCCGGCCTTGAGGCCATGCGGGACAGTTCCCTCGTGACGAACATCCGGCAGGAGGCGCTGCTGCGCCGGTCCAAGGGAGCGCTGCAGCGGGCCGCCGAGGCGGCCTCCGCCGGAATTCCCCATGAGATGCTCCTGCTGGACCTCTACGAAGCGCTGGAACCTCTCGACGCCGTTACTGGCGCAACCACCATCGAGCAGGTCCTAGACGAGATCTTCTCCACGTTCTGCATCGGCAAGTGATTCAGCTCGGGGACGAGCGGGAGCGCGACCGCTCGAGCGTGCCAGTCTGTTTGCATCCGTGACTCGGCGGGCCTACTGGCCTCCTTCGCATCGGATGGGCAGCGTGGCGCAGCGCCACCCTTGCTCCAGCCTGCAATCTCAAGCCTTCTTGTCTTCGCCGTCACCCTTGGGCAGGAGGCTGCCCAGCCGGATGGTGCCACTGACCAGGATCTCTTGCGAGCGCTTTACGGCCCTGGACAACGACAGTGTCGACCCGCGGCAGGATGTGCCCGTCTGGGATCGCGGGTCCCCTGTTGTCCTCGGCACGCCGGCGGACACCGTGTTCGAGGGCTGTGGCGCGACCCGCATCAAGGGCAGCGCTACACCGACCTACTCCAGCTAGCTGATCGCCCAGCAACCCCCAAGCAAGCGCATCGGCCTGTCGCAGATCGGTGGAACAGCGAGATGCCCCGCAAGCCCCACTAGACACGAATTCCAGGTAGGCATCCGCCGTCGTCTGGATCGCTTGGAATTCCGCGGCGCCTGCGACCAGCAGGGCGGCATTCCCCTTCCCGCCATCCAAGAAGTACGGTAGCTTGCATTGAACAGCGCACGCGGAAAGTTCGACACCGCGGATGCCATTGAGAACGTACCTGCGTTCGGCCCGGCGATACTAGCCGCCGAAAGGAGTTCCAGCTTTGCTGTCGCCACGGCCGTAAGGAGCCTTCGGCCCCGCCCGTCACCCCGCTTGTGCGGTAGGGCGGCGCAACTATAATTGGACCTTGAAGGCAGTTATCCACGTTGCCCCCAAGCAGACTGTCCTTGATCCTCAAGGGCGTGCAATCACGCGGGCACTCCAGTCTCACGGGCACAGCGGGATAGTTGACGTCCGCCAAGGCAAGTACTTCGAGGTCGAGCTGCTGCCCGGGCCGGGCAGTGAGGATCTCTTGCGGGAACTGGAGCAGATCGCCAGAGATGTCCTCTCTAACCCGGTTATCGAGGACTACGAGGTAACGCTGCTGAACGATCAGTAGCGAGGTGAGCCGTGAGATGCCTGGCATCGTCGGATACGCAGGGCGCAAGCAGGCTGCCTTGGTCGTGCTGGAGGGCCTGAGACGGCTCGAGTACGGAGGCTACGACCACGCCGCCTTGGCGGTCAGTTCCTCTCGCCGCATCCAATTCCGCCACGCAAGCGGAACGCTTCGCAATCTGGAGACGTCAGTCCGCCTGAACCCCGCCCGGGGGACCACAGGGATCGGCCAGATCCGGTGGTCGCGCCGAGCGCAGCTCTGGGCATCCCCAGAACGGCACGGCGACGCGCAACACCTGAGTGTCAGGGTCGCTGTCGACGGCAGCCCAGGAACACTCGACACTCTCTGGGAGCGGATACCCAATGGTGCCTCGCAGCGGGAGGCGACACCCGCATCCGACGCACTCGCCCTGCTCGTCCAGACCATCCGCAGGCCTGGCGAGTCGCTGGAAGAAACTGTGCGACGGGCTGCGAGGCACGTTGACGGCATCTGCACGTTTGCGGTGATTGCCGCGGACGAGCCGGGCAAGATCGTCGCTGTCCGACTGGGGAGGCCCGCGGTCGTGGGCCTGGGCATGCAAGAGAACTTCGTGGCCTCGGACAAACCGCCAATCCTGCGCCACACTCGCGAGATGATCCAGCTCGAGAACGGGGATCTCGCAGTGGTGACCGTCCGAGGCGTGGTCGTGATGGACGGCAGGGGCAGAAGGGTCTCGCGCACGGTGCACCACGTTCTGTGGGATCCGATGATGGCCGAGAAGAGCGGTTACCAGCACTTTGTGCTCAAGGAGATCTACGAGCAGCCTCGCGCCATCCGCGACACAGCGCTGGGCCGGATGGACGAGGGGACCGGAAGAGTCGTGCTTGACGAACTCGGGGTGACCCTGCCCGAGTTGCGGCAGATCCGGCACCTGAACGTAATCGGCTCGGGAAGCTCATGGCACGCGGCGCTGCTCGCCAAGAGCGCTGTGGAACGGCTGGCAAGGGTGCACGTGAACGTCGCGGTGAGCAGCGAGTTCCGGTACAGCGACCCGGTGATCGACGAGCAGGTTCTGACGCTGGTCGTCAGCAAGTCCGGGGAGACCGCGGACACACTCGCTGCCCAGCAGCTGGCTCACGAGCTCGGTTCCGGGAGCATCGCGATCTGCAACGCCGCGGAGTCGACGATGGCCCATAACGCGCGCGGCGCGATTCACACGAATGCCGGGCCGGAGCTCGCAGCCGTGTCCACCAAGGGCTTCACCGCACAGCTTGCCGCGTTCTACCTGTTTGCCATGTACCTTGGCCAAGCCCGCGGCACGCTCGACGCCAAGCAGTCCAAGCTACTGGCGAGAGACATCCTCGAACTGCCGCGGCTGGTGGAGCGGGCGCTCGAACTAGCTGGGCAGTGCGAGCGCTTGGCCAACCAGCTGGCGCACGCCGGGAAGGCGCTCTACCTTGGCCGGGGCGTGCACTTTCCGATCGCACTTCAGGCCGCGCGAATGCTCTCGGAGCTGGCGCACGTCCCCGCGGAGGCATGTCCGGCGGGCGAGCTTCCGCAGACGCCCGCGGCCTTGATCAACCCCGGAATGCCCGTCGTCGTGCTTGCGACTGTGGACCGCGAACTCCCGTCGAGCCGACTTCGCTATGAGAGGACGCTTGCGCAAGTGCGCGACCTGACCTCGCAGCGCGGCTGGGTGATCTGCATCGCAGGCGAGGACGACGACACAGTGGGCGACTATGCACACGAGGTGGTCCGCGTGCCCACCATGCGCGAACCCCTTCAGGCGGCGGTCTCCCACATCCCTTTGCAGCTGCTGGCCTATTACACCGGCGTTCAGCGCGGCTGCGACGTGGACCACCCCCGCGATGTCGGCCGCAGCGTGACCACTACCTGAGACCGCGCTAGCGGCGCTTCAGCGTGGGGCGCTCGTCCTCGGCTTCCTCGTCGGTCGGCTCGACGTCAATGTCGTCGGTCGGAATCGTGCCGCCCGAGCTGGTGCGGCGCAGGCGCGGCTTGTTCGGATCCTCCGTGGTCTCCTTGCGCCGCAGGACCATCTGCTCCAAGCGCTCCTTCACCTGCAGGAACTCCGACGTGTTCACCACGTATTCGGTCTTGGTCGGAAGCAGTTGATCGATCGTCTTCTGTGTCTTCTTGATCCTCGAACCGTGCGGCGGGTGGCTGCGGAACAGCTTGGACATCGTCCCCGGCCGCCGCTTCTCGTCCGCGAGCATCTTCTCAAAGAAATCGATGAAGGAAGTCGGATCGTATCCCGCTTTGTACAGGTACTGGATGCCCAAGAAATCTGCCTCGCTCTCCATGGTCCGAGAGAACTTCAAGAACGTCATTGGGATCAGGAAGCTGCTCGCCTGGTAGATCCCGTATCCTGTCCAGCCCCCGATGAACAGCAGGGGAATCGTCGCGAACTGGACCAGCTGGCCCTTCGTCGCTTGGCGTGTGCCGTGGCGAGCCGCCACGTGCGCGATTTCGTGGGCCATCACGCCGGCCAGCTCAGACTCGCTCTCGGCTCGCAGCATCAAACCCGAATTGACGAAGAAGAACCCCCCGGGCAGCGCAAAGGCATTAACGTCGCTGCTGTCGATGAGCTTGATGGTGAACGGCACCTTCGCGTCCGAGTTTCGGACCAGGTTCTGCCCGACGCGGTTGACGTATTCGGCGATGATCGGGTCGTCGACGATTTTCGAGTGCCGCTCGACATCCTGAGCCATGCTCTTGCCTAGGCGGATTTCTTTCTCGATGGAGTAGAAGTTCACGCCCTTGCCGACATTGCGCTCACCGATCGCTTCGACATCCTGCCTGGCGGACTTGGGCTTCTTCTTCGCCTTGCTGCCTTCGTCGTCCTTTGCCAGCACGGAGCCAGCCAACGTCAGGGCCAAGACGAACGGAAGCCACTTGCTCGCACGCATCATCGGACACCCCCCCTCTCGTCACCCGCCAGCGAACCGGCTGGGCAGGCACGCTCAGTATAACCCCTTGGCGCCGATTGAGGTGGTCGGGCAGGAGAATCGAAGCCCTACCGGAGCATTCCCAGGGCCTTCGAGCCCTGGGGGCCTTAGGACGCTTCTGGGAATGGACGCAGAGGGCGCTGGCACGTCCTGGAGGGTCCTCCAGACGGGCCCCGAGCGGACGCCGCTGGGAGCTTACACTGGCAGGGCTGGGTGGCGGGCACTCGGAGGTCTCTGAAGGCGGCGCATGGAGAAGTCGAAGATACGCGCCGAGTTCCCGATCACGGAGCGCTACGCCTACTTCAACAACGCTGCGATCGCCCCGCTGCCCCGGGCGGCCGCGAAGGCCATGTCGGAGCAGGCAGATTCGGCGGCCACCGAGGGCGTGCATGGCTACGGCCGCTGGGACAACGAAATAGACGGACTGCGCGTCGAGACGGCAGCCATGCTCGGCTGTGACCCAACCGAGGTTGCGATCACCAAGAACACGTCCGAGGGCCTCTGCGCAGTGGCGGGCGGGCTGGACTGGCGACCCGGAGACGTAGTGGTCGGCCTTGAGGCGGACTTTCCTGCCAACGTCGTGCCTTGGCGGGAACTGCACGGTCGGCGGGGGGTGCGGTTCCGGAGCCTGGAGCTGAGGAGCGGTCGGCTGGAGCTCGAGGACCTGGACCGCGCATGCCGCGGAGCGCGGCTCGCCGCCCTCAGCTACGTCCACTTCCTGACCGGCTTTCGGTGGGATCTTGCGGCTGCGGGGGAGGTTTGCCGGCGGAGGGGCTGCCTGCTGGTGGTGGACGCTGTCCAAGGTATGGGGCCGTTCCCGATCGATGTCAAGGGGTGTGGAATCCACGCACTGTCCGCGTCAGGCCACAAGTGGCTCGTCGGGCCCGAGGGCACGGGCCTGCTCTACATCGATCGCGACCTCATGCCGCAGATTCTGCCTCTCGAACCGGGCTGGGGCAGCATGGCGGGCTCAGAGTCCTTCCGGCACGACCTTGGACTGCACCCCAGCGCCCGACGCTACGAGTGCGGCACGCTCAACGCGGCAGGCTGCGCCGCTCTGGGGGCCTCGATGCGGCTCCTGAATGGCATCGGCAGCGCTTGGGCTAGCCGTGAGGTCAACGGCTTGGCCTCACGGCTGGCAGAGGCGGCCGCCGAGCGCGGGTACCGGCTGGC
>JAJDWM010000295.1 GCA_022825595.1 Bryobacterales bacterium
ACGCGCCGGCCGGTCCGCCGCACCAGCTCCTCGGAGGCGAGACTGATGGCGTCGTAGACGGACGTGCCCGTCTGCGGGCGAGCGCGGCCGAGGGCGGCCCCAAGCGCCTTTCGGTTCCGCGTGAAATCCTCGAGCACGGCAACCTCGCTGGAGAACGAGTACACGGCAGCCACGTCCTGCGGGTGTTCTTGGGAGCTGAGCAGCTGCTCGAGGAACCGTTTGGCGGACTCCTTCTCGTATGAGAGCTGGATGGCCGTGCTCAGGCTTGTGTCCAGCATCAGGACCACGGACAGCGGGCGGTCCGTGCTCCGCTCGAACACGGAGATTTCCACTTCCTGCCCGCCTTCGAAGACTGCGAAGTCCGCTTGGTCAAGATCTGCCAGTGGCCCGCTCTCGTCTCGCACGGTGACCGGGATCGTCACAAGGTTCACGTCGGCCGTGAACAGCGGCGTGCGGCCGTCTTGGGCAATTGCCGGCGAGAGCGCCGCCACGGCGGCGATCAGGGAGACGCCGCCGCTGAGTACCGGGCCAAGGACTCGTCCCATTGCCCCTCCACCCACACTTCTCCGTCCGCGAAGTGCTCCTTCTTCCAGACGGGCACTCCGCGCTTGACGTCGTTGATTGCCGCCAAGCTGGCTTCGTAGGCCGGGTGCCGATGTGCCGACGCAACCACGATCGAGACGCTGGCCTCTCGGACCTGCAGCCTGCCGATTCGGTGGACGATGGCTACGCGGTGGACGTCGAACCGGTCCAGGACGTCTTGCCCGATTCGCGCCATCTGCCGCAGAGCAAGGGGCACGTAGCACTCGTAGTCCAAGTACACCGTCGTCCGCCCACCGGTGTTGTCCCGCACTACTCCTTCAAAGACGATCACGGCGCCGTCCCCGTTTCCCTGGACGCGCCGCGCAAGGGCGGCGCTGTCAATTGGATCCCGCGTCAGGGCCGCGAAGACACCCTCCTCGTCGATGCTCGCGAGCCAGCCGGCACCGCCGCTCACCGGCGGCATGAGCGCGACCTCGTCGCCATCCTCGAGGGCCTCAGTTCGCGGTGCGAAGCGCTGGTTGCGGGCCATCGCGACGCTGCCGGCCATTGCGGCGAGGCGCGGGAAACGCTCGGCGTAGCCTTGGAACAGGTTCTCGAGGCTCGCGCCGGGCACTACCTGTGCCATGTCACAGTCGGTCCCGACGATGTCCCTCAACTGGCCGAAGAACAACACCCGTATGCGCATTCCCGCCCCCTCCGCGCCTTGATCCGCACCGATCGACGCGGCCCGCTTCCGGAACCCGCCCAGACGCCGTTACGCTACGCCGGGCCAACCCGCCGACCCGGAACGGTCGGCCACGAATCCCGGCGCGGACGTCAGGGCCCGCCGCCGTCCGGTACGGACGGAGCATCCCAAGTATCCAGATACTTCAGGCCCGTGCCGGTATTGTAAATCAGGACCTCCTCGTCGCAGCCCAAGAATCGCTCGCGCACCAGCTGCTCCACGGCTGCGACGCCCGCCGCGCCCTCGGGGGCAACGAAGATTCCCTCAGCCTCGGCAAGCTTGCGGCCAGCGGCCAAGATTTCCCCGTCGGTGACAGCAACCGCGGCGCCGCCGCTCTCCCGAACGGCCTGCAGCACCAAGAAGTCGCCGATCGCCTTCGGGACCCTCAGGCCGCTGGCCAGCGTTGCGGCGCGGTTCCAATACCGGGAAACGGCGCTGCCATCCTTCCAAGCGCGCACGATCGGCGCACAGCCGGATGCCTGCACGGCGATCATCTTGGGCCTCTTCTCCCCAATCCAGCCGAGGGCCCCAAGCTCCTCAAAAGCCTTCCACATACCGATCATTCCGACCCCCCCGCCCGTCGGATAGACGATTGCGTCGGGGAGACGCCAGCCCAGTTGCTCAGCGATCTCCAATCCCATGGTCTTCTTGCCCTCGATCCGGTACGGCTCCTTGAGCGTGGAAACCTCGAACCAGCCCTCCTCAGTGGCGCGCTGGGCTACGATCCTTCCGCAGTCGCTGATCAGCCCGTCCACGAGCGTCACTTGCGCTCCCATCACTTGGCACTCGACAATATTCGCCCTTGGGACATCCCTAGGCATGAAGACGTGTGCCCGAAGTCCGGCGCGCGCCGCATAGGCGGCCAAGGCGCCGCCCGCATTTCCGGCAGAGGGGGCCGCAAGCTCTCTGGCGCCCAGCTCCTTCGCCATCGAGACCGCGCAGGCCATCCCGCGGGCTTTAAAGGTTCCGGTGGGGTTGGCTCCGTCATCCTTGACCAGCAAGGTGCGCATCCCGACCCGACGGGCAAGGCGATTCGCCCGGATGAGCGGAGTGAGCCCCTCCCCGAGCGTCACCAGATTGTCGGGGTCGCTAAGCGGCAGCAGAGGCGCATAGCGCCACATGCTGCCGACGCCGGCGTGAATAGTCCCCTTGTCGAGTTCGCGCCTAGCGCCGTCAAGGTCATACCGGACCAGCAGGGGGGCGCCTTGCGGGGAGAGGTTGGCGACCTGCCCGGCGGGAAGGCGTTCCCCGGACCTGCTGCACTCCAAGTGCGAGATGAACGTCCTATGATGCAAGCTACGAGTGTATGGGAAAGCAGCCCCCCATAAGCGCACTCCTCTTGGCCGGGCTCGTGCCGGCAATTGCCGGGGGCGCAGAGACGGTTGTGCTAAGAAACGGCTACCGGCTGCAGGCCGAGAGCCACGAAGTCGAGGGCGGACGTGTCCGGCTCCTGATGGCCAACGGGGGCTGGATCGGCCTGTCGGCCGACCAGGTCGCGGAGATCGGGCCGGACACCCGGCAGTCTTCCGCCAGACCTCCCCGCACCGTCCCAAACCCGAGTCCGCCCGCTGATCCCCAGAAGGGCCGCGACCCGGCAGATGACCTGGCGGAGGCGATTGATCGCGTGTCCGCGGAGACCGGCGTCCCCGCGAACCTGGTGCGGGCCGTGATCTGGGCAGAGTCGGGCTTTCGGCAGGATGCCGTTTCCGCCAAGGGCGCAGTTGGGATGATGCAACTGATGCCGGCTACGGCAACCGAGCTTGGCGTCGATCCCAGCGACATGACCGGAAACCTTCAAGGAGGGACGCGTTACCTGCGGCAGCTGCTGGAGCGGTACTCGGGAGGGAGCGGCCAACTGGTGAAGGCCTTGGCCGCCTACAACGCCGGTCCCGGCCAAGTCAACAGGTTCGGTGGGATACCGCCGTTCCCGGAAACTGAAGCATACGTCGCCAAGGTGCTGCGTCGCTTCCTGGCCAGCGAGACGGATTCCGGCCTGCGATAGGCATCGTTGCGAAGCGGCGCAGTCGCCGCCCTGATCCTGTCTATACTCAAATCCTGTTCAGAGAAATGGAATTATGAAGCCGCAAACGACCCTCGTGCATGCGGGAGACCGACGTCGGCTCGGAAGCTACATCCCGGTCTCGACGCCGATTTTCTCGTCTTCGAGCTTCTTCTACGAGTCGATCGGAGAGCTTGCGGACGTGTTCGCTGAGCGCCAGCCGGGCCAGACCTACGCGCGGATGGGCAATCCCACCTCCGAGGGCTTGGAAGACCTGACGAAGGCACTGGAGGGTGGCTCCTGCGCATTTGCGACCGCGTCGGGTATGGGCGCCGTCCACTTAGCCCTCATGGCCGGACTGCTGGACCGTCGTCCGGCGATCGTAGCGGCAGACGTGCTCTACGGGGGAACGCTAGAGCTCCTGCGGTCCGTGATGCCCCGGACCGGCATTGAGGTGCGCTTCTGCGACTTTTGCGACTTGGAAGGCGTGCAGCGCGCCGCAGACGAGGTAGGCCCGTCGGTCCTGCTGGTTGAGACGCTGTCGAATCCCTGCCTGCGGGTCGCCGACCTCGATAAGATTCGCGATATCGCCACAGCCCACAACGCGCTGATGCTTGTGGACAACACCTTCACGCCCCTGCTCATCCGGCCGTTCGACCACGGGGCGGACATGGTGATCCACAGCGCGACGAAGTACTTGGCCGGACATGGGGATGTGCTGGCAGGTGTTGTCGTGGCTCAGGAGGAGCACCGAGAGGCGCTGCGCCATTCCCAACGCTGCCTGGGCGGGAACATCGGCCCTTTCGAAGCGTTCCTAGTGATGCGGGGAATGAAGACACTGGCTCTCCGGATGCGGCAGCACTGCTCCAACGCGCGCAAGGTGTTCGAGGCCCTGCGCGACCATCCTGCGGTGGAACGCCTGATTTACCCGGGGGATCCTGCCCACCCCGACGCGGCCACCGTGGCCGCCCTGATGCCGGCCGGCCAAGCGGGCGGCGCCGTCGGCATCGACGTCAAGGGCGGCATACCGGGAGCCTACCGATTCGTCGACAAGCTTCGGCTCGTTAAGACTTCGGCGAGCATCGGGGACATGACGACTTTGGCGCTGCACCCCTCGACAGCCACGCACCGCATGCTCTCCCAAGAAGAGCGCGACGCGATAGGGGTGACTGACGGCCTAGTGAGGCTCTCGGTGGGCGGAGAGCACATCGACGACATTCTGGCGGACCTCCGCCAAGCGCTGGAGACACAGTGAGACAGCAGACCCTGGCCATCCACGCTTGCAGCCGTGAAATTGGCGACGCTCCGTTCGTTGCATCCTCGCCGCCATTGGAGATGGCAGCGAGCTATCACTTCCGGCGTGCGAAGGACATGACCGCCATTGCGAACGGAGAGATGGAGGGCTACGTCTACCAGCGGTACGGCAACCCGTCGGCCGCCGCCCTTCACCGCCAAATAGGCGCGCTCGAGGGCGCTGCCAGCACGCTCGCCTGCAGCTCCGGGATGGCCGCGATGCACGTCGGCCTACTTGCCGCGATGAGGGACCGGCCGGCAAGGATTCTGGCGGCCAACGTGCTGTTCGGCCAGACTTTCCAGCTGCTCCAGCTAATGGAGCCGCTGGGCGTGACCACGCAATTCGTCGATGCCGGCGACGTGAGTGCCATTGACAGGGCGCTGGATCGTCGCGAGACCGGCTGCGTCCTGGTCGAGACGGTGTCGAACCCCCTCATCCGAGTTCCGCCAGTCGACAGGATCTGTGAGGTTGCCAATCGACGCGGCGTACCGGTCGTAGTGGACGCAACCATGGCCTCGCCGGCGGTCAGCCGTCCGCTCGACTACGGGGCGTCGGTGGTCGTCCACAGCGCGTCGAAGTACTTGGCAGGGCACGCCGACGTGCTGGGAGGCATCGTCTCCTGCGGGCCCGGCAGGGCTGAAGACCTGCAGGAGCTGGGGCGCCTGGTCGGTCCGAACCTGGGACCGTTCCCATGTTTCCTCACGATCCGGGGGATCAAGACGCTCCCCATGCGCATGGAGGAGCACTCCCGGAACGCACAGCGCGTGGCGCGAGTCCTAGCCCAGCACCCGCGGGTAGGGGCGGTGCACTATCCCGGGCTCGAAGGACACCCGGACAAGTCGGTGGCAGAGCGACTGTTCCTGCAAGACTCCGAGGGCGCCACGATGTTCGGCGGCATGGTCGGTTTGGAACTGCGGGACGCGGACCGCGCGATCGCCTTCCGGTTCGTTGACGCTTTGCGGCTTGTGGTCCGGACGATCAGCTTGGGAGACGTGCACTCCCAGATCGTGCACCCTGCGACCACGACGCACCGCAACCTCGCCGAGAAGCACAGGCAGAGGCTTGGCATCGGGGACAGCCTGCTTCGGCTGTCGGTGGGCATAGAGGACAGCGACGACATCGTCGAGGACCTCGTCCAAGCATTGGACTCGCTGAACTAGGGAAAAAGACCGGTCAGGGGCCGCGGCAGGTGTAGCTTGCGGCCTCGTTCGGATCTCCGCCGGTGAACTCGGCGCGCTCAGGGTAGACACACACCGGGCGGGTCTTCGAGACGCTTTCGGACTCCACCTTGAAGCCCGTCAAGCGACCGGGTGCCTCGCCCTCCTCGACCCACGCCTGCAGCGCCGCGAGCCAATCAACACGGTCAGGGCCGGGCCCCCCGGAGCAGTGATAGACACCCGGAAGGAGGTAGAGCCGGAAGTGTTCCCGAACGGCCGGATCGAGCCGCTCCGCAGCCTCGAAGTAGTCAATCGAGCCGTGCGCCGTCAGCGCCGCATCGGACCACCCGTGCCAGAGGATCAGCTTGCCGCCGGCCGCCTTGAAGGCAGACAGGTCCGGGTCCGTCGCGTCCAGGAATCCCTTGAGCCGCCTCGCATCGCTCCGGTAGGAATCGAAGTCATACGTGGAGTAGTCGAAATCCGGGTCCTCGAAGGCGAGGTACTTCAGGCCCTGCGTTGCGAACCCGAACTGCAAGCTCGGTTCCCCGTAGGCGTCCATCAAGCTCCTGCTCGGGCCGGTTATCCAGCCTTCCCAGCCCGGGCCCGCCGTCTCCCCGCCGAACGGGAATCCCGGATAGATTGGGCCATCGGAGTCCCGGGGGCCGCCATAGACAGCCGCTATGGCCTCCCGCTGCCGCACAGTGAGACAGTGGTCGGCCGGTTCGGGAGTCGAGCATAGGGGAAGGTCCGACAAGCGAAGGCCGCAGTCCCGGGGGTCGTTCAGAAAGCCGTCCCGAACGCCGTCCAAGTGGTCGCATCGGCCCAGGATCTCGCTCTCGAGCAATTCCCTGTTCTGCGGAGAGATCACTGGCTCCTCAAGGTTCTCCGGATCCGGGAACACCCTCTGCATGTTGAACGCGAAAGCGGCCAGCACGCCGCTGAAGTCGTGGGCCGGAGCTCCGGCCACAATCCCGTCGAAGTCGTCGGGGAATCGCTGGGCCGACATCAGGGCCTGCCTGCCCCCGTTTGAGCAGCCGTAGAAGTAGGAGTGCTGCGGAGGTCGGCCGTAGTGCGCGCTCACTATCGCCTTCGCCGTCACGGTCGTGCGGTGCACTCCCAGATAGCCGTAGTTGACCTGGCGCTCCAAGTTGCCCTGGGCCCAGTCCGCCCGGATACCGTCCGCCTGGTGCCCGGTGTCAGTGGCGGCGCTGGCGAACCCGAGGTTGACCGAGAAGCGCCCCTGGTTGCCCAGCGTTCCCACGAAGCCTCCCCCGCCACCCATCAGGAAGCGACCGTTCCAGTCATGTGGCAGCAGCACTTCGAAGCGGATCTCAGAGCCGATCACTCCCTCGACACGACAATGGGGGACAGTCACCCTCGGTGAGGTGGAGGGGACACCCGCGGGCACCACTCCCTCCGAAGCTGGCTCGCCCTCGGACTGCTCGGCTGAAGTTATGCGGACGTCGGGCAGCTCAAGGCCCGCCAAGTCGGCGCAATCCATCCCCGGAGACGGCAATGCGCAGGCGAGGGCTGCGAGAGCCCCGTAGCGGCCGAACCGGCCGACACATGTTCCGGGCGCGAGAGTCCTGCAGCTGGCCATACCTTCCATGCCAGTCTAGCGCCCCGTCGCAAGCTCCGTGCCGGTACTCACGGCTTCTGTCCGGACCGTCGACGGTTGAACGCCCAACGCTGCGCAAGACCCCGACGTGCCCTTTGGAGCACATTTGGGGGCGGAACCTCGGACCCCGGCCGACAGTGGCGGCGACGCTCAGCTCGGGTGGCGGCCGATCCAGCCAACGGCCACCATGTTTCTGTCTGGATCGTACCGGTAGTAGATGCGCACGCAGCGGTCGGGAGACGTGTGGCTGTTGGGCTTGGTGTGCATTTCGAACTCAACGCGCCGGTCGTGGATCGGATCGTGGTACACGGGCCTTGGCATCCCTGCTACGAGTGGACTAGCATCGATGTTCTGCTCGTTGAGCCAGTTGTTCAGCGGAAGTGCATCACTCCCCTGTCCCACCGTCAGGTCGCAGTATGCAGCGAGCCCGGCCAAGTGGTGGACGATCTTCTTAGGGGGGCCAGCGTTGTGGGCAACCCCCCGCACTCCCCTCGCAACGTCCTTGCCGAACGCAAGTTGGCGGCGCCACCTTTGGCCGGCGTACTGCCAGACCTCTTCGACCGTCTTCGGCAAAGGCGGCTCAGGTACGGTTCCCTCAGCCGATGGCACTGATCCCGACGGTGCATTGGTGTACGCGGCCATGGCCCCAAGGTTCTCCAAGGCCTGATCCCGCTCCTCTTGCATCCTGCGGAGGCTGGCTTCGCGTTCTGCCATCTCCGAACGGAGATCGCTATTCTCGACGAGCAGCCGGTCGCACTCGGCCGCCAGTGCCTCCTCCGGATTGGGCTCTCCGTCAGGTGACCCGACTTGGGGCGACCCGCTGTCCACTGCGGCCTCCGCCTCGGGGTCGGGCTCTTCGGCCGCGGACACGGCGAGTTCCTCCCACTTCTTCTCGTAGTCTTCGCCTGGGGCGAACGTGAAGCCTTCCGGTGCCAGTGCTGCCAAGACTGCCTGCTTTCCCTTTTGAACACTCCGCTGCGCTTGGCCCAAACCCTCGAGGACATTTGTCAGTTGGTCCCCCAAGTCCGTGTTCAGCGGGTCCTGAGCTTCGCGCTCCTGAAGTTCGATATGCCGTGCACGCAGGCTGGCCTGGTTCTTAAGGGCTCCCTGCAAGCCCTTCGCAGCTCGTTGGAGTCCCTTGCCAAAGCGCTTCAAATCGACGTGCAAGCCGTCCAACCCTCTACCGTCCGCCGAGTAGTAGGCCAGTTTCCAGCGTGAGCCGACCTGCATCGCGTACGGCGTCAGCCAGTACATCCCGTGCCGCTCTATGACGGTGTCAATAATCGACTCGACTTCGGCCGCGACAGCGTCGGGATGAGTTGCAAGCTGCAGGGCGTAAATGTCCGGCCATGCGAGGCGCAGACCCTCGACGTGGAAGGCAATATCTGCCACCAGGACGGCCCACTGCCACAGGTCTTCGGACGATTGCGAATTCCTGCCCGTTGGGCCACTCAGCGCAGCCAAGTCGGCACTCACCAAGCAGGTTGCTTCGACTAGGGCATCCCAATTCAGGCTCACCAATCCACGCACTTCGTCCTTGCGGAACTTTCCCAGCCACTCCCACTCGTCCGGCTCGATGCCGGAAGGTGCGATCGAGAGGTCATCTCGGTCCACCAGCCCTTCGTCGACGCACCACTGAAGCACTCGGGCGTCCTCGAGAATCGTTGCCACCGCCACTGCGGCGTCAGCAAAGAGCGAGCGTTCTTCTCGGGCTGGCAATTTGGCCACACGCACGAACCTCCAGAGGTCCATCCAGGCGCTGATCGCCGGAAGTCGCCACGGGCGCCTGATGGCATTGTCGCGGCGCGGAATGATCGCGCACAGTGTCCCGACATCGTGAGTGTTCGGGCACCCTACCTGCATGCGAACGGCAGCCCGTTTGTTCGACGCTTCAAAGAACCGAGCGAGCGCACGCTGCTCGAAGCAGGGGACCCCAGACCGCTCCTTCAGGCCGTCCTCCACGAATCGCCTCCAGCGGCTCAGGCGCCGCTCTGGATCACGGTAGAACGCTTCAATCGCTTGCTTGTGACGTTGCTTTTTGCTGGTGTGCTTGTTCAGGCCCGGTTGTTCCTCAGTCGGCTCCGAACGGTCTTGACCCTCAGCGAGAATCCGGGTTGCCAAGTCGCCCTGCGCCTTGGAAGTGGGAACCCCCAGGAACTGGCACAGTTTCTTGTAACCGCTGGGCCCTCCGTAGTGTGCCGGCAGGCCCGGCTGCAGCGGAATCGGTCTAGGCGCTAGCATGGTGCGGGATTATACTCCCAGTTTCGCCTAGGCCGGGTCGGGCCGCGACACCGTATGTTCCCGGAAGTGAAGCGGTCGGTCGGCGACCGGACGCGGCAGGAGGCCCAGGCAAATTCAATTCTCGCTGAGGCAGGTTAGCAACTGGGGCTGATTCGGTCTTTGGTGCCGTGTGGCTGCAGTTCTGTGGGGAGGATTGAGAGAGGTTTTCTCCCGTGCGGGGAGTTTCGGG
>JAJDWM010000298.1 GCA_022825595.1 Bryobacterales bacterium
CTGTCGACACGGCGCTGACGCTGCGGCTGGCTCCGGTCCTGGAGGACTTCGACAGCCGGATCTGCGGCCTGATAGCGGACGTTTCGGCCAAGGCCAAGGAGCATCGGCACACGGTCATGGCCGGCCGCACACGTCACCAGCAGGCAGTGCCGATCACACTTGGCCTCAAGGCGGCGAACTGGCTGCTCCCTCTCGTCAGACACAGGCAGAGGCTCTCGGAACTGAGGCCGCGTGTCTTGCTGGTCCAGCTAGGCGGCCCCGCCGGGACGCTTGCCGGCCTTGGCCGGGACGGCCTGCGCGTGCTCGAAGAGCTTGGCAAGGAGCTTCAGCTGGGGGTGCCCGCCACGCCTTGGCACACGCAGCGGGACGGGTTCGCGGAGCTGGCCGGCTGGCTGGCGATGGTGTCAGGATCGCTGGGGAAGATCGGGACAGACCTAGGGCTGCTGGCCCAGACGGAGGTGGGAGAGGTGTCTGAGGGGAGCATAGGGACATCCAGCGCAATGCCCCAGAAGCGCAACCCGGTGAGGGCCGAGACACTGGTGGCGCTGGCTCGGGCAAATGCCGGACTGGTCGGATCGATGCACCACTCGCTGGCCCTTGCCCACGAGCGTGGCGGGGGCGAGTGGACCCTGGAATGGCTGACCCTTCCGCAGATGGTCTGCCAGACCGGGGCCGGCCTGCGCCTGGCCGGCTCCGCAATCGCCGAGCTGGCGGTCGATTCGGACCGCATGCGCGCCAACATGCGCCTCTCGGGGAGGGGCTTGCTGGCAGAAGCGGCCAGTGCGGCGCTTGCAACGTCGATGCCGGTCGCGGAGGCCGCGGCGCTGGTGCGTCGCGCAAGCCTGCGGGCTGGCCACCCGGGGGGCGATCTGATCCGCAGTCTGCGGAAGATGACGCAGGCCCCGGTCGACTGGACGCTGTTGGGGACGTCTCAGCGTGGCTGGGATCAAGCGACGCGTTCATTAGCCGGGCGCTGGCAGCGGCCGAAGCCTGTCTGCGGAGCCACAAACACAACCGGGCCAACTACAATACTCCCAGCGGCGGGGCAGCCAAGCGGGAAGGGAGGTTGTGATGGTCAGAATCCTAAACGACAGGAAGTACGTCGAGATCCCTGGCGACGCGGCCTTCGAGCTGCCGCCGCTCGTGCTGCGCTCGGGCCCGAGAATGGACGAGATCAACGAGCTGACGTACGTCGCCGGGCGCATCGTAGATGCCGAGGCGCTGATTCCCGGGGCGGTCCAAGACGCGCTCAACGCCGAGAACCTGCTGGACGACTCGCGCCTCGGGCTCGCGGCCAATCTGATCGCGGAATATCGGCAGTTCGTCGAGCACTGGGTTTGGGGCGAGTCTGTCCTCGAATGGATCCACCAATGCGAGACCAGCTTCGAGGCACGGCCTGTGCTCCGTAAGCTGTTGCGACCGGACGTGTGGCCCCACGCCGGGCGCTCGAGCTTCGTGACACTGCTAGAGGACAAGCAGGCCACGGATGAGGGCATCGAGCTCGAGGACGCCATGGGGTACCGCCTGACGTTCCGCCAGCCCCCACCCATAGAGTTCTTCTCGGAGAAGTTCCTTCTTTGGCTCCACTCAAGCCTGGGGCGGGCGGCGTTCGCCAAGTGGGCCGGGAGTTTCGGCGGGACGGACGCCTCCTTGCCCCCGGAGCGGTTCCAGTTCTTCGTGATGTCGGACGAGATCCGCGAGGTTTGAGGACAGCGGCTCGATCGGAGCCAACCGCGCCGGGCCATTACAATGGCTTTCAGGCGTCTGCCAGCCTCGCTTGCGCGGTCGGGACACAGGACGCCGGAGCGGAGGACTAATCACATGCCGGAAACACAGGGTGCGCCTAGTGAGGCCGCAGGGGTCACGCGTCGCAGCTTTATGCAGCGGTCCGCCGGTACGGCGGGTGCGGCGGCCGCGGGCCTGCAGATCATCCGCCCGCCGGCGGCGCGGGCGCAGGACGGCGAGAAGCTGACAATCGGGATCGTCGGCTGCGGCGGCCGCGGCACGCGGGGCGTGGCAGAGGCGATTCGCGGCAACCCGAACTATGAGCTGCGCGCCATGGGCGACCTGTTCGAGGACCAGCTCGAGCGGTCCCTTCGCAGGCTTCGGGATTCCGATGAGTTCGAGCCCGATGTCAAGGAGCAGATCAAGGTCGCGCCGGAGAACCGCTTTCTCGGGTACGACGCCTACAAGAAGGTAATCGACTCTGGCGTTGACGTGGTCTTCCTGCACACCCCGCCGGGCTGGCGCCCATTGCACCTTGAGTACGCGGTGAACGCCAACAAGCACGTGTTTGCCGAGAAACCGCTGGCCACAGACATGATGGGCGCCCAGAAGGTGATCCGCCTGGCGAAGGAGTCCGAGCAAAAGAAGCTTACGGTCATGATCGGCGCCCAGCGCCGCTGTCAGAAGGAGTACGTAGAGTCGGTCGGGCGCATTCAGGACGGCGAAATCGGGGATGTCGTCGCGACCTACGCGAACTGGATCTCAGGACCGGTCATCAAAGGGGCCGACTTCGAGGAAAAGCTGGACGCGGAGTCGCTCGCCTGGCAACAGCGGGCCTGGTACTCGCACGTGTGGATCTGCGGCGACCAGATCGTCGAGCAGCACCTGCACAACATCGACGTCATCAACTGGGTCATGGGAGACACGCACCCGGTCAGCGTTGTGGCTTCCGGCGGGGCGGTGTGGCGACCCCGAGAGAAGCTCTACGGCAACATCTACGACCACGTCTACGCAGACTTCGAGTACGCCAACGGCGTGCGCATGGCCAGCCATTGCCGCCAATACCCAGAGCGCAAGGTCCGGCGCGTAAATGAGCTGGTGGTGGGAACGCGCGGCCGCTCTACTGTGCGCGACCTCGGAACTCCATCCCAGACCAGCCCCTACGTGCAAGAGCACATCGACATGGTGAACTCCATCAACGGCTCGGGGCCGTACAAGAACTTTGCCCTGGCCGTGGCGTACTCGACGATGACAGCGATCATGGGGCGTGAGTCGGCCTACGCCGGCATCGAGGTCACGTGGGACATGGCCATGAACTCCAAACAGAACCTGATCCCCGATAACCCAAGCCTCGAGGCCAGCTATCCCGTGCCGGACCTCCCCCGTCCAGGCGAGTACGAGTTCATCTAGCGACCGGAAGGCCGGCGGGCTGGCACATGCCCACGGGGCGTGAGTAAGCCCGCACGGCGGCATATCGATGGACAGAAGACACTTCCTGCGGTCGGGCTTAGCGGCACCGCTGTTCGCCGCCTCCTGCTCGCGGCCGGCGGCTCGAGTTGCTCCCGTGTCCCACCGCCTGCTCGCGCAGGACCGTGGGCAGGTGGCGATAGTCGGCGGGAGTGGCGCTGTCGAGTGGGCGTGGGAGAACGGCACGGTCGCGCATGACCTTCACCTTCTGCCGAACGGCAACTTGCTGGTGCCGACGGCAGCCGACACGATTGTCGAGCTCTCCCCCGAGAAGGAGGTCGTCTGGCACTGGCAGTCGACGCCGAAAGACGATTCCGTGGACGGCGTCGAGATCCACGCCTTCCAGCGCTTGGACAACGGCCTGACCATGGTCTCCGAGAGCGGCAACCGCCGCCTAATCGAGGTGGACCGCGAGGGCCGCGTGCATCACGAGATCGGACTGCAGGTGGAAAAGCCCCACTGGCACAAGGACACCCGCCTGGTCCGCCTCACGCCGGACGGGACCTACCTGGTCGCCCAAGAGAACGATGGCATCGTTAGGGAATACGACCGAGACGGGAGCATCGTCTGGGAGTACCGCATGGAACTCGCAGGGCCGGCTACGCCGACCCACCGCGGGCACGGGACGGATGTGTACTCGGCCTACCGGCTGCCGGGCGGCAACACGCTCATCGGCGGCGGGAACAATAACCGGGTACTCGAGGTCAGCCCGTCAGGGGAGATCGTCTGGAGCCTGTCGAGCGGCGACATCCCGGGCATTCGCCTGTTCTGGGTGACTCAGCTGCAGGCCCTCCCAAACGGGAACGTGGTGGTGACGAACACCCATGCTGAGGGGGAGACGCCCCAGGTCTTCGAGGTGACGCGCGAGAAGCAGATCGTTTGGAGCTTTCTGGACTGGGAGACGTTCGGCAACGACCTCTGCGCGAACATCCTGCTGGACGTGGAGGGAGACATCGTCCGCTGACGGGTGCGACCGACGGCGACCGGACCGCCTGACGCTCAAGCGCCGGGGCTGCCCGGTTGGGGCAATCGAGCTCGTGTACGGCGCTTAGCCGCGCTTGTCAAGTGCCAAAGGAAGGTTGTCAGCGACCATGGCAGAGTTTTTCATGTCCGAATTCACTGCAGCGATGCGTGCGTCACGAAGTGCCCAGAGGTAGCACTTCTGGGGGACCTTGAGGTCGCCGGGAACTGCCCTCTCGATCATCGCCACGCGGCGAGGATCATTCGGCAGGCCGTTGTTCCGACCATGGTGGCAGGGCCTCGCAACCTTCATCGCGATGACGCCTAGGTCAGCTTTCTGGGCCTTGTCCAAGGCCGCATCCACGAAGCTGTGATTGACGATGTTGTAGGCCACCATCGCGGCAGAGTACTGTCCGGACTCAACGGCTCCCTCAAGAACGCCAGCCGGGTCGCTGTGCCCGGACACACCCAAGTGCCGCACCTTGCCCGCCTTGCGGACCTTCTCGAAGGCCTCGAAGATCTCCGGGAAGGCGGTCACCTCGTACGAACTGTTCGCCCCGTGCGGGACCATGAGCAGATCCAGATAGTCCGTCTGAAGGGCCCGAAGGCTGGCCTCGACCGAGCGGATGATGCGCTCCCCATACTCGGCTGGCCGATCGATCTTCTCGCCGTATAGCGGCTCCATGACATTGCAGAGCACGGCGTCCCGAAGCGCCTTCTCCTGCCCGCCGAAGTAGTTGCAGATGTGGTCCGGAGCCAAGGCTTGGCGACGCTCCAGCTCCTCTTCGGCCTTGCCGAGCAGCTTGCCCTGCTCTGTCTCGGACAGGCTGTCGAAGATCGCACGGTGCAGTGAGTTGCGGTTCGAGGTCCAGACGCTGACCTTAGTGGTGAGGAACACCTTCTCGCGCTTCGAACCCGCGATCACCTTGGCGTATCCAAGCTCGCTCTGGCCTCGCCCGTACGCCGGCGCGGTGTCTAGGTAGTTCAGGCCGCGCTCGATTGCTTCCTCTACGTGCCGGTAGCTGTCGGGGGCGATGGTGTTGCCCCCGCAGATCACCTCCGACACCATGTAGTTCGTGCGGCCGAGTCGTCGGTACGCCATGCCGGGAACACGGTTGCGCCACTCGCCGGCGTCGTCGGAGGTGGCCGCTCTGGCCTTGGCCTCAATGGCCAGGGCAAGCGCCCCGGACGTGCCTGTTCGGAAGAAATCGCGGCGGTTCAGGCCCTGCGGGGGTTGCATAGGGCCATGATACCCGTCGGGCCCAGCCCGGCTTTCAGAGCGGCCGGGCTCGCCTAAACGGTACAGAGCTCGACAGCCTCCCGAAGTGAAGTCATCGGATCGCGCTTCGGGATGAACTCGTGGGCGAAGTAGCCCTCGAAGCCAAGGTCGGCAATGGCACGCGAGATCGCCTTGTAGTTCAGCTCCTGCGTGTCGTCGATCTCGTTGCGCCCGGGATTGCCGCCCGTGTGGAAGTGGGCGATGTAGTCGGCATTCTCGCGGATCATGCGGATCACGTCGCCCTCCATGATCTGCATGTGATAGATGTCGTACAGCAGCTTCACGCGCGGAGACTCCACGCGCTTCATCAGCTCCACGCCCCAAGGGGTCGTGTCGCAGTGGTAGTCAGGATGGTTGACCTTGGAGTTGAGCAGCTCCATCAGGATGGTCACCCCCTCGTCCTCCGCCTGCGCCTTGATGCGGTTAAGGACGGTCGCGGAGTTCTCCCAGGCCTCCTCGTCGGACATGCCCCGCCGATTACCCGAGAAGAGGATCAAGTTCGGCACTCCGGCCTTGCTCGCGGCTGAGATCAACTCGCGGGCGTTGCGCTCGATGCTGGAGTGGTTCTCCGTGCGGTTCGTCCCGTCGCGGATGGAGCAGATGCCGTTCCCCACAGCACACCTGAGGCCGTACTTCTTCAGGACGGGCCACTGTTCCTTGGCCAGCAGCTCGACCGAGACTATGCCCATCTTGGCGGCGTGCTCGCACAGCTCCTCCAGAGCCATGTCGCGGTAGCACCACTTGCATACCGACTGCTTCAGGCGGCCTTCCGCCGCCGCTGTCTCCGCCGCGTCGCCGACGCGGGTGGCGCTCGAGAGGATCCCGAAGCCCGCCGCAGCCTTAATGGCCCCCCGCCGGGTGGGGGCACTCGCCGAACCGTTCATGGCAAGGATTCTAGCACCGGGCGAGCGGTGCGATGGTCACAGCTCGTTGCCGGTGATCCTCCGATAGGCCTCGACATACTTGCGGGATGTGTTCTCAACCACATCAGGGGCCAACTCGGGGCCGGGCGGTCGCTTATTAAACCTAAGCTGTTCCAAGTAGTCCCGAACGTACTGCTTGTCAAAGGAAGGCTGAGACTGGCCTGGCTTGTAGAGGTCCAAGGGCCAGTATCTCGAAGAGTCAGGCGTGAGAACCTCGTCGGCGAGCACCAGCTGTCCGTCGGAGACTCCGAACTCGAACTTGGTGTCAGCGAGAATCAGGCCTTTTGCCAGCCCGTGCAGCGAGGCCCTCTCGTAGATGGTTATCGAGAGGTCCCGGAGCTTGGCCGCGGTCTCGGCTCCGACGATGTCGGCTGCCTGGTCGAACGAGATGTTCTCGTCGTGGCCCACGTCTGCCTTGGTCGACGGCGTGAAGATCGGCTCGTGCAGCTTTTCGCACTCCTGCAGACCTTCCGGAAGGGGAATGCCGCAGACTCCGCCGGTGCGGTTGTAATCCTTCCAGCCCGAGCCCACGATGTACCCGCGGACGACGCACTCGATCGAGCACATGTCCAGTTTCTTGACCAGCATGGAGCGCCCCTCTAGCTGGTCCCTGTAGCGGTACAAAGGCGTCGGGTAATCGCTCACATCGGCCGTGATGAAGTGCGTGCCCACCAAGTCCCGGAGGAATTCGAACCAGAACACGGAGAGCCTGGTCAGCACTTCGCCCTTGCGAGGGATCGGGGTCGGGAGGACCACGTCAAATGCGGAGATGCGGTCGGAGGCGACCATCAGCAGGCGGTCTTCGCCGACTGCGTACAGGTCGCGGACCTTGCCCCGCGAGAGCAGTGGCAGGTCGGGAATGTTGGACTTAGTCAGAACGCTACTCATGATTCAATCACCGTGCGCCCCGCAGGGGCACATCTCAGATTCCTCTCGGGGCCTATGCCGCCTTCCCCCGCGCTTCCGCCACAGCTGCCCAAACCGCCGGAGGGCTCATCGGAAGCCGTTGAAGCCTGACACCCGCAGCCCGCCGGACCGCATTGGCTATGGCCGCCGGCGGCGGGATGATGTTCGCCTCGCCCACGCCCCGGACGCCGAACGGGTGGCCGGGGTTGGCGACCTCGACGATACAGGTGTCGATCATGGGCAGGTCAAGGACGGTCGGCATGCGGTAGTCCAGCAGGCTGCTGTTGCGCATCGTCCCGTCGTCTCCCATGAAGTACTCCTCGTTGAGGGCCCAGCCAATTCCCTGCACGGAGCCTCCCTGCATCTGGCCCTCGACGTAGCTGGGGTGAACCGCCTTGCCGACGTCTTGCACGGCCGTGAATCGCAGGATATCGACCTTGCCGGTTTCCGGATCCACCTCGACATCGACGATGTTGGCCGAGAACGATCCCCCGACGCCGCGCGGCTTGACCGTCGCCGTCGCGCTGACGGGCCCCCCGGTCCTGCTGGCCTTCGCGGCCAGTTCGCGGAAACCGATGCTCTTCCCGTTGCAGGAGTAGACGCCCTTTTCGTGCTCGACAGCCTCGGGCCCGACACCCCAGAGTTTCCCCGCCCTGGAGCACATTTCGGCGACGATCTTTTGGGCGGCGTCGTGCGCCGCCCAGCCCGTGGCGAACGTCGTGCGGCTCCCGCCCGTGACAGAAGTGAACCCGACCGAATCGGTGTCGACAACCTCCGGGAGTATCTCCTCCGCTGAAATCCCCAGCACCTCCGCTGCCTGCATGGCGATGGACGTGCGCGTACCGCCGATGTCGGTGGAGCCTTCCACGAGATGGACCGTGCCGTCGGTGTTGACGTTGAGGGTGCAACTGGACTCGAGCCCGACGTTGAACCAGAACCCCAATGCCACGCCACGCCCCCTGTTCGGCCCGCCGAGCGGAGCCGACCAGTGCGGATGGTCCTGCACCGCCCGCAAGACCTCCTCGCACCCGATGCGGCGGAACTTCGGGCCATCCACGCGGCGCGTGCCCTCCTTGGAGCAGTTC
>JAJDWM010000429.1 GCA_022825595.1 Bryobacterales bacterium
GCCAGCCGCCTCAGCGGCCGTGGCCTGTCCGCTGCAGTCGAGCACAATGTCATCGGCCCCACCTTCTCTCAGCCGGGTGAGCATGGCCTCCGTACTCGCGAAGAAGGCTCGCCCCCGCGTGGGAACATCGAGGGGCATGGAAGGCGGCACGGAGAACGCCCGAAAGCCCTCGGCCCTGGCCGCCGCCACCTGCTCCATGAGCGCCGGCTCGGCTGCCCCAGACAAGGCAGCCATCGCCCGAGCCTTGTCGCGCGTGCGGCCCGCCAACAGGTCATACACCGGCGCGCCGGCAATCTTGCCACGCAGGTCCAGCAGGGCAATGTCGATCGCCCCTCGCACCTCAGGTGGCGCTTCGGACAGCACGCCCCGTACGGCCTCGCTCGCCAAAGCGTCCCGGCCTTCGAGCACCTCGGAATAACTCAGCAGCCGCTGGGCGGCTGTTCGCGGGTCACGACCGCCAGAGGTCTCGCCGTACCCCGTCAAGCCTTCGCTGGCCCGAACGGCAACCACTAATCGAGGGCTCGAGCTGGGGCTCGCCCGTACGGCCCAAGCGTCCAACTCGGTAATCGCTACTGCGGGCGGCGTCCGTGCTGCCGCTTGAGCGGCAGCCGCCGCGGAGCGGAGACCGAACCGCTTATTTGCGCGAACTGGCATTTCCCGAACCCGCCGCGCATTGTACTCCAGTCCGCCGGTCCGGACGTTGTCCTGTTAGGCGCGCTGGCCGCACTTCAGGGTCGGAAGGGGCCCTAACGGTGCGCTCGGGCCGAATCTCGCGGCGCTACAGGCACCATACGATAATGAAGCCTGTATGCTCCGGCACGACTGGACCTTGGAAGAGTTGCGGGCAGTGCATGACCTGCCGCTGCCGGAACTGCTGTTTCGGGCCCAGTCCGTACACCGGGCCCACCATGACCCACAGGCCGTGCAGGGCTGCGCACTGCTGAGCATCAAGACCGGCTTATGCCCAGAGGACTGCGCATATTGCCCGCAGTCCGCGCACTACGACGCAGGAGTGGAGCCCCAAGACCTTCTGAGCGTGGACGAAACCCTTGCCAGTGCGCGAGAGGCCAAGGCGCAGGGGGCCACCCGCTTCTGCATGGGGGCTGCCTGGAGAGAGGCCCCGGAAGGAGAGCGGTTCGAGCGGGTGCTGAGCATGGTGCGCGGTGTCCGAGCACTGGGGATGGAAGCGTGCTGCACGCTTGGCATGCTGACGCAGGAACAGGCCGACCGGCTGGCCGAGGCCGGCCTCACTGCGTACAACCACAACCTCGATTCGAGCCCGGAGTTCTACTCCAAGATCATCACCACCCGCACTTACCAAGATCGCCTCGACACGTTGAAGCGAGTTCGCCGCAGCGGAGTAACTGTCTGTTGCGGCGGGATCATCGGCATGGGAGAAACCGTCGAGGATCGCCTAGGCCTTCTGGCGGAGCTTGCGCGGCACAGGCCGCATCCGGAGAGCGTCCCGATCAACAGCCTCGTGAGCGTGGCCGGTACGCCGCTTGGCGAGCGGGCGCCCGTGGGCGCGCTGGACTTTGCGAGAGTCATCGCCACCGCCAGGATCGCTATGCCCGCTTCAATCGTGAGACTGTCAGCAGGCCGCCTTGAACTGTCTGAGGAGGGACAAGCGCTCTGCCTGCTTGCCGGCGCAAATTCGATCTTCCTGGGCGATCGATTGCTCACCACGCCGAATCCGCGCGCCAGCGCGGACGAAGAACTGCTGACGAAGATGGGCATGAGGCTGTGCGAGGACCCAGTCACCGCAGCGCCCGCCGCGCAAGCGTAGCTGGCGACGAGCAACCCGAAGTCGAGGTCGCGCTGGCACCCAAGACGCGCCGTGAGCTGCGAATGCGCACATGCGCCCGCTTGGAGGAATTGGAGCGCGATGGGCTGCTGAGAACGCTTGAGCCGCCGACCGGGTTAGACCTTTGCTCGAACGACTACCTGGGGCTGGCCCGGCATCCGAGGATGCGTCGCCGGCTCGCACAAGCGGTGGCTCGGCTGGGGGTCGGCTCGACCGGATCGCGGCTCTTGAGAGGGCACCGGGCCGCGTTCCGGGTGGTCGAAGAGCGCTTCGCGGCCCTGAAGGGCACCGAGGCTGCCCTGTACTTTGGCAGCGGCTGGGCCGCCAATCTTGGCGTGCTTTCGGCGTTCCCTCAGGAAGGGGACCTGATCGTGTCCGACGAACTCAACCACGCCAGCCTCATCGATGGGATGCGCCTGTCCAAGGCCCGCCGATTGGTGTACCCGCACTGCGACACGGCGGTGCTGCGGCGAATTCTGGAGACCGAACGCTGCGAGGGCGTCCGTTTCGTGGTCACTGAGACCCTATTCAGCATGGACGGGGACCTTGCCCCGCTGCGCGAGATCGCGCAGCTACAGAGGCAGCACGACTTCGAACTGATCGTCGATGAAGCGCACGCGGTTGGGATCTACGGCGAGCGCGGCAGCGGTCTCGTCGAGGAGCTGGGCTGCGGGGACAGCGTGCTGATGTCGATCAATTCCGCAGGCAAGGCGCTGGGAGTCAGCGGTGCCTTCGCTTGCGGCCCCATGTGGGCCGTCCAGCAGCTCATTCAGAGCGCGCGGCCGTTTGTCTTCTCAACCGCGCCTCCGCCTGCGC
>JAJDWM010000549.1 GCA_022825595.1 Bryobacterales bacterium
GGAGAGCGATACGATGGCACTGCGCTGTATTCTGACGCTGGCGGTGGTGGCCGGCTTGGCCTCAGGTCAGCAGAAGACCATCAGCTCGAGCACGCGACCTGAGGTGCACGACAACGCGGACGGCGCGCTGGAGGGCACGCGGCCCGAGGCGATGCTCGACATCGTCAAGTCGAAGGGCACCATCAAGCGCGTCGACGTCCAGGCCCGCACCGTCGAGCTCTCGCTCACTAAGGCCGGAACTCTTGTGCTGGCATTCTCGCAGCCCGCGGGCCGGGAGCAGATCAAGGTTTCCAAGAAGACGGCCCGCAAGATTGGCCAGTCCCAGATGCGCCTAGAGGAATTGCAGGCAGGCGCGAAAGTGCGCGTGCAGTACTACCCCCTTCTGGAGCAGCTGCTCGAAGTCGTCGTGGACTAACCGTCCCCGCGTGGTCTTGGGCAGGCCCTACCCTGTCCCGACGACTGTCAAGACAGACTTGGTACGCCGCGTCGGCATACTAGGGCCCAGCGCCCGTTCCCTACGGCGTGGGACCGCTCCGGACGGGGCCGATTAGCTATCCGGCCGGAGCCGGAGGGTCGGCCAGCTGCTGAGAAAGGTAGATGCCGAGACCCATCTCGTCAATCATGTGCAGCTGCGACTCGAGCCAGTCGACGTGTTCCTCTTCGTCCTTGAGGATGGTCTCGAAGAGCTCCCGCGACGCGTTGTCACTTGCATTGACCGCATTCGTGATCGCAGTGTTGAGGATCCCGACCGCGTCGTATTCGAGATTGACGTCGTTGGTGAGGAGATCCTTGACGTTCTGACCGATGTTGAGAGGCCTGAGCTCGCCCATGGCGGGCACGCCCTCCAAGAACAGGATGCGCTCGATCAGCACCTCCGCGTGCCGCATCTCGCCTATCGCCTGCACCTTGATGAAACCGCCGAGCTTGCCGTACCCCCAGTTCTCGCACATCTCTGCGTGAACCATGTACTGGTGGATCGCTGTGAACTCCCCTCGCAGCACTTCGTTCAGATCGTCAATGACTTGCGCATTGCCCTTCATGGTGTCTCCGATAGCCGGCCACGCCGGCCTGCCAAGGACGCGTTTTGAGCACTACTCGCCCCCGCTTGTCCCTGTACTCCAATGATACCCAAAGGGCCGTTGGGCCCGATTGAGGCGTGCTAACATCGGGATCGTCGCACGGCGAGTCCAAGCACGAAGGAGCCAAGCACCCATGAACTCTCCAACCAGGCGCTCATTCCTAGGCGCAGTGGCGGCTGCGTCCGCCGTCCCAGCCGCGGCCAGTTCTGCCGCCCGCGTGAGCGGATCAGAAGCGCCGCATCACTGGGATGATCTTCGGCTCGCTGTCGCCACCTATTCGCTGCGCAAGTTCAGCAGGACGGCTGCCATTGGGATCTGCAGGGACCTCGGCGTCAAGTACGTAAACGTCAAGTCCTTCCACATGCCGTACTACCTGAGCGAGGAGGAACTGAAGCGCGCTCGCGCCGAATTCGAACGTGCCGGCCTTCAGATCGTGGCCGGGGGCAACATCTCCCTCCGCAGCGACGACCCGGCCGAGCTGGAGCACTACTTCAAGTACGCCGTCGCCGCCGGAATGCCGATCATGGTCTGCGCGCCGACCCACTCCAACCTGGGCGCGATCGAGAAGCTCGCGATCAAGTACGACCGCAAGATGGCCATCCATAACCACGGCCCGGAGGACCAGTACTACCCGGCCCCGAGCGATGTGATCAAGCGTGTCAAGGACATGGATCCGCGCATGGGGCTGTGCGTGGACGTCGGCCACGCGGTTCGCACCGGTGCCGACATCCTTGAGGAGATCGACGGCGCTTGGGACCGGATCTACGATTTCCACGTCAAGGATCTGACCGACTTTACCGACAAGGAGAGCCGCGTGGACGTGGGCGACGGCAAGATGCCGATAGCCGCGATCTTCAAGATGCTCAAGGACCGCGGATACGCAGGCGTCGTGGGCTTGGAGTACGAGGTCGTAGCGGACCACCCGCAACTGGGGATGGCCAAGTCGTTCTCCTACATGCGCGGTGTACTGGACGGGCAGGCCTGACTAGCGATCCGCTGCCTCCCCTGAAGCGTCGTCCCCAACGGCACTGCTGAGCCCTTGCGGCTCAATTCCGCCAAGGCTGAGGGACCGTCGGGGCGCGCCCTTTGCGGACCTATCGGGGATCGGGGCCAGAGTTCGGGAGCGGATCGGCGGACCGCTACAGTCATTCCGCTGATCCGAGCCAAGCGACGTTCTCAGATCTTCGCCCCGCGAAGGGGATCGCTTGCAGACGGACCGCGCTAACGAAGCGATGGGAGGAGCCCTGCATAGGCCCGATCGAGAAGCTCCACAACGTGCAGCACGGGTATGTCCGGCCCGAATCGGCTCGCCCCCGCTTGAAGTTGCAGCATGCATCCCGGGTTGGCCGTGACGATCATGTTGGCCTTGGTCGAAGCCACCATGTGCATCTTGTCCTCGAGCAGAGCCATCGACACATCCGTGTGTTCGATGTTGTAGACTCCCGCTGATCCACAGCAGATGTCGCTCATCGGCAGCTCGTGAAGCTCAAGGCCGGGAATGGCCCGGAACAGCTTTCGGGGAGCCTCGGCGATCTTCTGGCCGTGCAGTAGGTGGCACGAGTCTTGGTACGTGATGCGGGCGTGGATGGGAGCAAGATCCGTGTTGAGGTCGATGGAGGCCAAGAACTCGCTCACGTCCCGCATCTTAGCCGCGAAGGCGCTCGCGCGGCCGTGCCACTCGGGATCGTGCTCGAACAGGTCGGGGTACTCCTTCAAGACCGAACCGCAGCCCGCCGTGTTAGTGATGTACGCGTCGAACTCTCCCCCCTCAAGCGCCGTGATGTTCTGCTGGGCTTGCTCGCGCCCGATCGACCGCAGCCCGGCGTGAACTTGGAGGGCCCCGCAGCACACTTGCCCGGCCGGCACGGTCACCTCACACCCGTTCTTGCGCAGCACGCGTACCGTCGCTTCATTCAGGCGGCTGAAGAACACGTTCTGCATGCATCCGGCCAGCAGCGCAACCCGGTGGCGGGTGTCACCTTCGGCCGAGTAGACCCTGCCGATGTTGGAAAAGAAGAACGGGGACTGGGCCTCTGGCGCGAGCTGCGCCAAATCCCCTAGCCGGCCAAGTTCTGCCAGCACTCCCGATTCGCTCAGCATTCGGGCCAGTCCGCTGCGCTGGTAGAAGAGGAGCCCGTAGCCGGCGGCCTTGAGCAGAAGGGGGCTGCGCAGCAGCTTGTCGTATGCCAGCCAGCGCACCAAGCGCTCGGGCCAGCTTCTGCGGACCGAGTTCTCGATCTGCGCGAGCGCACCCTCGATCAGTCGGCCGTACTGCACTCCGGACGGGCAGGCTGTCTCGCACGCCCGGCAGGCAAGGCACAGGCCGATGTGTTCCACGTAGTGGTCCGATACCGGGCTGCGGCCCTCGGAGACTTCGACCATCTGATAGATGCGGCCCCGAGGGGAGTCCATCTCCACGCCAAGCTCGCGATAAGTCGGGCATGCATTCAGGCACAGCCCGCAATGGACGCACTTGCGCAAGTCCGCTTCCTGCGGGACGTCCAACGCGGCCATCGGGGGCTCTTGGGTCGGGGAAGCGCTTCCGATTCCTGCGACGGGCATGGTAGCTAGGCGAACAGGTCGTCGTGGACGATCCCGGCCACGTCGGTCAGCCGGAAGTCCCGCCCCGAGAAGTGGTACGTCAGCCTCTCGTGATCCATGCCGAGCAGGTGCAGGACCGTGGCGTGGAAGTCGTGGATGTGCATTCGGTTGACCTCGGCGTGGTAGCCGATCTCGTCCGTTGCACCGTAGCGGTAGCCCTTCTTGAGGCCCGCGCCCGCCATCCAGATCGTGTAGCCGTATGGGTTGTGGTCCCGGCCATCTCCGCCTTGGCTCACTGGAGTGCGCCCGAACTCGCCAGCCCAGACAACGAGAGTGTCGTCCAGCATTCCCCGTGCCTTCAGGTCTGTCAGCAGCCCGGCGATCGGCTTGTCCACCTCCGCCGCGTTCTTGAGGTGCTTGTTGAAGAGATCGGAGTGCTGGTCCCACTTGTAGGAGTGGGTGCACTGCACGAATCGCACGTCGCGCTCGCTCAGCCTCCGAGCCAACAGACACTGCCAGCCGAAGTCCGCAGTGATCGGATCGTCCAGGCCGTACAGGTTCTTGGTCGCTTCGCTCTCGCTCTCGACCTCGAATGCCTCTGGGGCCTCCACCTGCATGCGGAAGGCCAGCTCGAACGATTGGATGCGCGCCTCGAGGCGCGGGTCGAACCGTCGAAGCTCGGCATGCCTGCGGTTCACGTTTCGCAGCATGTCGAGCTCGTAGCGCTGGCGTTCCTGCGATAGCCCCTTGGACGCCAGATACTCGATCGGCTCACCCTGCACGTCGGAGACCTTAAGGCCGGCGTGCCCGATCGGCGTTCCTTGGAACGATCCCGGCAAGAAGGCCGAAGACCAGTTCTTGGCCCCTCCGTGGGACAGCGCGGGCTTGATCGTGATGTAGCCTGGCAGGTTGCTGTTCTCAGTGCCCAGCCCGTAGACCACCCACGAGCCCAGGCTCGGCCTGGTGAATGTGCTCGATCCTGTGAAGGTCTGCAGCAGCGCCGCACCATGATCGACGCCCTCCCCTACCATCGAGTGCACCATGCAAAGATCGTCCACCCGTTCGCGAACGCGGGGGAACAGGTCGCTGACCGGTATGCCGCTCTCTCCTCCGGGCCTGAAGTCCCACAGGGGCTTCATGAGTGGGCCGGGCTCTTCGTCGTCGAATGCCAGCGGGCGCTCGATCGGGAGCGCTTGACCATGGTTGCGCTCAAGGTACGGCTTGTGCTCGAAGGTGTCGATCGAGGACGGCCCGCCGTGCATGAACAGGAAGATGATGCGTTTGGCTCGGGCCTCGAAGTGAGGCGGTCGCGGGGTGAGCGGATTGGCGGAATCGAGACTCGAGTCGGCACCCTTGGCGTTTTGCTCGAACAAGCCGGCCAGCGCCAGCATCCCGAAGCCACAGGCCGAGTCCCGCAGCATGCCGCGCCGCGTCATCGGCAGGGGCCCGTCCATATGTCCAAGCCTCCTCATTGGATCTCCCGCTCTCATTCGCTCCAGCCCACCTCTCAAGTCGCTCGTGCCATCCAGGATCAGTCCACGTACAGGAATTCATTCGACGCCAGCAGGACTCGGCAGTAGCTCTGCCACGCGTCTCTCGCGGTGGCGTCCGGGAATAGCCTCGAGTACCCGCCGATGTAGGAGACGGCCGCATCCACCTCGGGCGGCGTGGCCTCTCTCGTCAGCACGGCCAAGTGCGCGTGGCGCGCGCGATCGCTGTCCTCCCACCGTTCCGCGGCAAGCAGCCGGTCAGCCAAGTTCCGGGCGCGGTCGTCCACAAAGCCGCTGTTCATCATGAACAGGGCCTGCGGCGCCACGTTGGTCACCGGGCGCCTGCCTAGGGAAGTTACCGCATCCCCGAAGTCGAACAGGTTCAGAAGCGTGGGCAGGTTTGCCCGTCGCAGAGGCACGTACACCAGGCGTCTCGCAGAATCTGTCGGGTCGATGCTCAGCCGGGCGTTGGAGTTCTCCCCGTCCGTCCCAAACCCTGACTGCAGAGTGCCTCCCATCCTCAGGTCCAGCGATCCGTCGATGGCCAGCATTCCGTCCCGCATCTCCTCCACGTCTAGGCGTCGGCGGGCAAAGTGCGAGAGCAACCGGTTGTCCGGGTCGGCGCTCGCTGCCGCCTCGCTCGGCGTGCCCCCCGCGCGGTAAGCGCCCGACAGCAGGATCTTGCGGTGCATCGCCTTCACCGACCAGCCCTCGCGCACGAAGTCGGACGCGAGCCAGTCCAGTAGTTCCGGGTGTGTCGGTCCTTCTCCGAGCTTCCCAAAGTTGCTGGGCGTCCGCACGATCCCTTCGCCGAAGTGCTTCTGCCAGATTCGGTTGACCATCACGCGGGCGGTGAGCGGATTGTTCGGCGAAGCGATCCAGTCAGCCAGTTCACGGCGTCCGCTGCCACTCACGACCGGCCGCTGGTCGAAGCCGGCGAGGATTGCGGGAAAGACCTTAGGGGCAGGATCGCCCTCAGAGTTGTAGTCGCCCCGCACGAACACCCGCTGATCTACGGGTTGGCCTTCCTCTACAGCGTTGGCCATCGGAGGTTCGGGCATGGCCTTCGCCTTGAGGGCTGCGACCTCCTTCCGGAGCGCGGATATCCTGGCACGGGTCTGCGGCTTGAGTATCGCCTCTCTATCCTTTCCGTCGAAGCGCATGGGGCCACCCTTCGCTTGGTATACGTCGAAGAAGAACCGGTCGCGGCCAGCCTCGAATCGCGGCTTGGGCCTTGGAGGCATCGTGCCGGTCCGAAGCAGCTCGGCGGTGGACCTGCGCCAGTTGCGAATAGTGCGGTGCCACGCTTGTAGCGTCTCCTGGAATTGCTCTTGGAATCCTTGCGCCACCGTGGCACGCCCGTCAGGCATCGCATCGCGCCATTCCGCGAGCTGAACCCGGGGTACGTCGGCAGGCCGCAGGTAGTCGACCCACCGGGCCAGCTGGCGCTCGCTTAGGTTCCTTGCTGCGGCCACGTCAGGAAGTTCTCCGCCATCCTCGTAGACTGCGCGGGCGGCGAGCATATGTTCCGCCACGGTGTCGGCTTGGGCTTCGACGTAGGCCTCGATCTCGATGTCGGCCAGGTTGTCGAGTTCAATGCGCTTGTTGGTAATCGCGCGCTGCTCGGCTTGGTAGCGCTGGTAGTCGGCCTCAGGCACTAGCGGCTTGAAGAACAGAGACGACACGTGCCGCGTCGGATCGCGGAAGCTGCGGGTTGAGGCGAAGATGCCGGCCAGCGAGTAGTAGTCCTTCGTCAGGATCGGGTCAAACTTGTGGTCATGGCAGCGTGCGCATGCCACTGTCAGGCCCAGGATCGCCTTCGAGACCACCTCGATCTGCTCGTCGTAGACGTCGTAGAGCATGCGTTTCTTGTCCTGCTGCGCGACAGCCTTCGGGCCGAGCGCCAAGAAGCCGGTTGCGATGATTCCGCGCCGGTTGACGCCATCGGCTTGCTCCGCTGGGAGCAGGTCGCCCGCGATCTGCTCGCGCACGAACTGGTCGTAGGGCATGTTCGAGTTGAAGGCCTCGATGACGTAGTCCCGGTATTTCCATGCGTACGGATAGCGGTGGTCCTCGTCATTGCCGGTTGAGTCGGCGTAGCGGGCTACATCGAGCCAGTGCCTTCCCCAGCGTTCCCCGTATCGCGGAGAGGCGAGCAGCCGGTCCACGACACGCTCGTAAGCTCCTGGCGAGTCGTCCGCCGCGAATGCGGCGGCTTCGCTCGGTGTAGGCGGGAGCCCGGTCAGGTCGAAGGTCGCTCGCCGCAGCCAAGTGTGTCGATCGGCAGACCCCGCTCGCTGCAGGCCGGCTTCTCTCAGCTTTGCCGCCAGAAAGCGGTCAATGGGTCCGCCGTCGCCGGAGCTGGGAACGTCCGGCCCGCGCACAGGCTGGAACGCCCAGTAAGCCTTCTGCTCGGGCGTAAAGTGCCCGCCGGGGGCAAGTTGGCCCGGTTGGGGAGGGGTTGCACCCGGCCAAGGTGCTCCTCCCTCAACCCACGTCCGGAGCGCTTCCAGTTCGGGCTCGCTGAGCTTGCCAGTTGGGGGCATCTTGACCCTCGCCTCGTAGCCGACGATTGTCAGCAGCCGGCTCGAACTTGGTTCCGCCTCCGACACCAAGGCAGCCTCGTCGCGGGCCTTGAGGAAGCCGTCGGCAGAGGAGAGGTCGATACCGCCGCTCTGGAGCTGAGAGTTGTGGCAGGCTTGGCACTTCTCGACCAGCAGCGGGCGGACTTTCTTCTCGAAGTGCTCCAGCGCCACCAAGTCGCTGGCGGACACCGGAACAACGTGCACTGCGGCCCCTGCAATGAGGAACGCGGACAGGATGGGGATTCGCATGGAGAACCGGAAAGGAACGTCGAGACGGGCAGGTGAGCCGCGCACTCCCATCATATGTCGCCCAATGCCGCCCGTGGGTGCCTGACCGAACTCTGCGGGCTTCTGGTCCACGGCGTCGAGATCGATCCCGGACCAGCACTGTTGTGCGTTTGCCGGCTGGCCTGCGGTACGCGCCCACAGGTGCGCGACGCACGCATCGAGGACTTCTGAACGCTCCCAGGTCCCGCCAGCCGCAACCGGCGGGCTTCCCGTGTGTTACTAGACACGTGGGCAC
>JAJDWM010000408.1 GCA_022825595.1 Bryobacterales bacterium
CCGCGCCGCGCCAAGAATAGATCGACTGGTCCTCGTCCCCGACCACACAGACGTTGTTTCGAGGGTGGGCAATCAGCCGCATGAGCTGGTACTGGGCGCGGTTGGTGTCCTGATACTCATCGACCAACACGTGGGCGAAACGCTCCCGCACGGCGCGCCGGACCTCCGGGCTATGCCGCAATAGCCGGACCGCTTCGTGCAAGAGGTCGTCAAAGTCCAGAGAGTTCATCTGGAGCAGGCGGGTCTGATAGGCCTCCATGATTGGGGCCAATGGCGTGCTGCCGTCCTTGCCCCGGACACTGGCCGTCCGGCCGCGCCTCCCGTTCTTGGAAGCGCTGATGGCGGACAGCACGTCTCGCGCGCGGAAGTCTGTGAGGCTGACCTCAAGCGACCGCATCACCGACTTGACAAGCGCCAGCTGGTCGGAAGCGTCGCAAATGCCGAACCGGGTCGTGAACCCGAGCCGGACCTCGGAGAGTGCCTCGCCATACCGACGCAGCAGCCTCACGCAGAAGGAGTGGAAGGTCGAGACTATCGGCGGCCGGCCCACGGCCCGGCCGTGCTCGGACAACAGCCGCAGGACGCGTTCCCGCATCTCGTCGGCGGCCTTGTTCGTGAAGGTGACGGCCAATATCGAGCTGGGGCTGATTCCCCTCTCGAGGATGAGGTGAGCCACGCGCGTGGTTATCACGCGGGTCTTCCCGCTGCCGGCCCCTGCCACCACCAGCAGCGGACCCTCGAAGTGCGTGACGGCCTCGCGCTGGCGCTCATTGAGGGAAGACAGCAGCGACATGCCTACAGTCCCATGATATCGGCGGCCCAGCGTGGAATCGGAGCTGCGGCAAGGCAGACCCAATTCATGGATCATCGGAGGAAGCAACTCGCTCGGTGCAATAGCAGAAGGGTTGGCCGCCGACGGGTTGGGAGTGCCAGCGGCGATCGTCGCGACCCACAGGCAGTTTGTGATCCAGAACAGCATGCTTGGACGGAGCAGGATTTGGAGGCAACACAGGAGTCGGTAAGGGATACCATGGCGCACAGGGCCTGATACTCCCCTAGCACTCCGCCGTTTCATGAATTGCCGAGCCCTCGACCTCAACCGTCCGCGCTGACCGTATTTCTCCAGCCACCACGGTCACGTACTTGCGTCAGGCGGCTTCGTCGGCGTCGAGACGCATAAGGAGGAAGGCGAGCCGATCGAGGATAAGATGAAGCCTCCGGCGGGCCAGCTTGATGGTCATCTTGCCGGTAGCGCACGGCCTGAACCCGCGAACCCGGACATGCCGATTGCGGTACAGACCGAAGGCGAGGAGGAGTGAGGATCGATACGAACTACCTGCGCCGACGCATCGCCTTACTCGAAATGGCGATGGTGGGGATAAGGCTGCACGAGGAAGACGGAGATCCCATATACGACCTCTACCGTGCCACCTGTGTCAAGGAATTTGAATTGGTCCTCCACAAGTCGGACAAGCTGTTGCGCAAGCGGCTGGCTGACCGGTTCGCCAGCAACAGGGAGGCGGACCGCCTCCAGTCCGAGGACCTCTTCCGCCACGCAGGGCGCCACGACCTCATCGCGCTAGATGCGGCCGAGCGGTGGCTGCACTACCTCGACCACCGCAACCACACGACTCATGACTACGGCGAGGGCTTCGCGGAGACCACTCTCCGGCTGCTTCCGGACTTCGTCAAGGATGCAACCGCCCTGGCAGATATGATCGAGCGGACGAACGATGGCTGACCGGGTACGCATCCCGCCAAGGCACCGGCACATGCTGACTATGTTGCAACGGAGCCACCTGTCCGATACGGAAGTATGGGCCTGCGGAAGCCGCGTGAACGGCCCTGCGCACGAAGGCAGCGACCTTGACCTGTTTCTGCGCAGGCCGGGGCTTGAAGAGATTCCGAGCGAGCGGCTGATGGACATCGAGGACCTCGAGGACGCGATCCGGGAGTCGACGATTCCTTATTCGTCGAGGCGCGGGACTGGGCGAGGGTTCCCGAGCCGTTCCGGCGGGAGATCGAGCGTGAGCATGTGGTTTCTTGTGAGAGTGCCAGCCTGCGGTGGCTAACGCGAAATCGTCGGTGAGACTGCAGGCGTTGTCGGAGGTGCCCCTTGGCCAACACGAGACCTCTTGGGCACTGATGATCACTGCCCCGAAGTTGGAGGACTTAGCCTGCTACGGCAGGGACTTGGTCGTCCTTCAGCAAGAATGCTGCGTTCGCACTCGGGCCTAGAGAGCGCTACTCCCCTTTGTCTTCCCTGCGACGGCCAATAGTGGCGTTGAGTCGACCAACACAGCGGATAGGCTTGGCTGCGGCATTGTGCGTTGCGCCATTGGCGGTGCCTTGGGCAACCGCACAGTCCACATCCGGGTCGATCTTGGGCGACGTGGCGGACCTGTCGGGAGCGCTCTTGGCGGGAGCGACCGTGATCGTGACTAACAACGCAACCGGCGCGACGCGGGAGGCATTCACGAATGAAGCGGGGGCGTTTCGGTTCTCGGGACTGCCCCCGTCCAACTACTCGGTGACGGTGGAGTTCCCCGGCTTTCGGACCGTGACGCGACCGTCGGTGAGGCTGGCCGTGGGCGGCACGACGAAAGCCGACTTCGAGTTGGATGTGGGGCCGATCTCAGAGTCGATCACGGTGTCCGGGGCAGTGCCGCTCGTGCAGCCGACGGAGAACACGATCCAGGTTGTGGTGGCCAACCCGCGAGTGCAGGAACTACCGACCAAGAGCCGCGACTTCATGGACCTGATGCTGCTGTCACCCGGCGTGACCGTAGACCAGAGTTCCGCTCGCAGTGGCAACAGCGACTCGGTCAGCTTCTATGGCATGGACGAACGGAACAAGTCGGTGTGGCTGGAAGGCGTGGACTTCAACGACGAGGTAACTATGGGCGGTTCGGACATTTCCGAGGCGACCCGGACGCGATTGGGGCAGGAAGCGATCCAGGAATTCCAGGTGTTGTCGGCAGGCTACTCGGCCGAGTTTGGCCGGACCGGGTCAGGAGCGATCAATGTTGTAGTGAAGTCGGGCGGCAACGACATCCACGGCAGCGGCTTTTACTTCATCCGCGACGACGCCTTCGACAAGGATCCGTTCAAAGTGGTCCGGGGTGAAGCAGTGCCAGATTCCAACCCGTCGCCGTTCCAGACGCAGCAGTACGGGTTCACGGTGGGCGGCCCATTCGTACGGGACAAGGTCTTCTACTTCGGATCCATCGAACGCCGCACCGACGAGAACAGCTCGCACGTGACGATTCCAGATTCTGTGAGGGCGTTCGTGGATTCCCTGAATGCTGGCTACGACACGTCCAGCGCGCTGCCGCAGTCGGTGGACGAAAGGAACGCGTTGGGCAAGTTCACGCTAAACCTCGATCCCAAGCACACGCTGAACTTCATGTACCTGTACGACGACAGGGAGTTCACCAATAAGCAGACCGGGCAGGCGAACGGAGCCGACAACGGGTTCGACGATGTGCGCAGCTCGTACTACGCAACGGCGAGCCTGACATCGCTCGTCGGAAACAGAATCGTGAACGAGTTCCGTGCGAACCGCTCGGTCCAGCGGCTGTTCCGGGATTTGCAGGCCAGTTCGAGCGGACGGTTCTTGCCGACGCTGGATTTCCCCTCGGTAGACCTCGGCTCGGCGGGCAACGTCCCGCAGGGCCGGGTGCAGGCGAACTGGATCTTCTCCGAGACGATGAGCTTGGAATGGGGCAATCACTCGCTCAAGTGGGGCGGTGAATCGAATCGGGTCCTGGCTACGGCCGACGCGAACGTGGCGTTCCAGGGAGTCTACCGGTTCCCGTCCGATACGGCGACGTTGCCGGACCGCTATACGGCGAACTTCAACCTCCCGTTCGAGAACGGCACCTCAACGGAGCCGAAGTTCATCAGCATCCGTCGCGATGTGGCCTCCTACGCCGCATTCGTCAATGACGCGTGGCGGGTGACACCGCGCTTTACGATCAACATGGGCCTGCGCTGGGACAAGCGGACCTACCTAGGTGTCGACGGCGTGGCGTCGATCGGCGGACCGGACGCGTTCGAACAGCCGGGTTTCTCGCGGGACCGACCGCAGGACGTGTGGGTGTCAGTGGCGCTGGGCGAGCTTGGGGCCTTGCCTGTGAAGGACTGGCGTCCGGGTGTAGAGGACAACCTGGACCTATCGCCGCGGCTCGGTTTCTCCTGGGATGTGACCGGCAACGGTCACGCGGTGGTCCGGGCGAGCTATGGCGTCTTTCATGACCGGATCAACACGAGTACGCTCCGGAGCCGGGTATTGAGCTACAACGGGCTGTTAACTTCGGGAACGCAACTGAACGCTTCGAACACAGCGCAGAACGCGATCATCCAGGAGAATTTTCCAAACCGGATTGCGACGTCGCTGTTGCCGGGAGGTGCCAGCGTAGGTGGAACGCCCGACGCGCCTGCGGCACGAATGAACACGCCCTACACCCAACAGTCCCATGCGGGCTTTCAGTACGGGATCAACCAGGACTTGGCCGTGTCGGTCGACTTCGTGCACTTACTGGGGCTGAACTACGACTGGGGATCGGGCTTGGCAACGCCCTGGGAGCCGAACGCGCCGCTGCCTGGGGCCAACTCGCCTTCAGGACGGGTGTGCCCGTTCGCGCGCCAGATCGTGGCGCAGTTGGAGTTGCCAGCAACGCCGGCCAACCTGCGTTCCAACAGTGCGGGCTGCCTGCGGATCCAGGTCGCCGACTTCACCAACCGGTTGCACATCAACAGCTTGAGCTTTCGGCTCGAGAAGCGGTTCACGCGGAACTTCGGTTTCCTAGCCGGATACACGCTAGGCTCGGCAAGAGCATTCGACTGGACCTCACCTCACATCAAGCACGGCGCGGCCAATTTCGGCCCGACTGAGAATGACGTGCGGCACCGTATCACGGGCAACTTCATCTACCGGTTTCCCCACAACGTGCAGGTGTCGTCGATCCTTACAGCCAACAGTGCGCCGCCTTACGACATCACGACTGGAAACGACGACAACTTCGACTTCCTGCGCAACGACCGTCCGGTGGGAGTCGGCGCTTGGGCCGGGCGTGGCGCAAACTTCTTCCGGTGGGACCTAAGGTTGACGAAGAAGTTTATCATCGCCGAGGACACGACGGTGGACGTGATGTGGGAAATGTACAACGTTGGGAACCGGGCCAACTTGGTGAACTTCAATGGCAACCAGCGCTCGTCCAGCGCCAACCAAGCGCGGGGCGTCATCCCCAGCGGTCAGTTCCAAGGCCAGTTCGGCCTGCGATTCGTTTTCTGATCGCGAGACGGAGCCATGGATCCGTCCCACACTTGGAACGCCCCGAGACATCCACGGGCCCACTCTGTTCGCCTCCAGCACGCGAAGGGGGAGCGTGTCGCCGTTCCGGACTGTACCCGGCTGCCACTGGCAGCTTCCTCTCGCTCAGGCGGCGTTCCACTCCTCATGGGTCAAACCAAACACAACGCCTCCCAGCCACCCCCTGAGGCCCGAGTTGTGTATGAACCGACGAAACAACTCCGTGTCGTCCTTCATGATTCCGTTCATGAATGGACTGGCGTACGCCGCCGGGTCCGCTCCGACTATGAACCGGCGCCGCCGAATAGTTTCACCCGGTGGGACAAGGCCCGCTCGCGCCCTCAGGGGCGTTGCAGTGATTTGTTGCCATCCCCTCGCGATCCGGGCCTCCCTCGACTTAGCGCAAGGCTACAATGGCAAGGGTCAGCGCTAATGGCTAAGCATGTCCAGTGGGCCCGGACCCGCCGAGAGCTTCTGCGCGACTCCTGTTGCGGGATGGGCTACTTGGCCCTGCAGGCGATGGTCGGTCGAGAGATGGCGCGAGCAGCGCCGTCTGCGGCGGCGAACCCGTTGGCCCCGAAGCCGCCCCACGTAGCCGATCCCAAGTCCAAGGCGGTGATCTTCCTGTTCATGGCCGGCGGGCCGAGCCACATCGAGACCTTCGACCCGAAGCCGCTGCTGAACCAGCTACACGGCCAGCCCCGGCCGGCCGAGTTTGGCGAGGCGAAGTACCAGTTCGTCAAGTCGGACGCCAAGCTGCTTGGCACTAAGCGAACGTTCAAGCGTTACGGGAAGGCCGGGATTCCAGTCTCGGACCTGCTGCCGCACGTCGGCAGCTGCATCGACGACATCGCGGTCATCCGCTCCTGCCACGGGGACATGGTCGTTCACTCGGCCGCCCAATACGAACTGATGACCGGCAGGATCGTGCCGGGCTTTCCTTCGATGGGTTCATGGATCGTCTACGGACTGGGATCGGAGGCAGAGTCCTTGCCGGCTTACGTAGTCATGCCGGATCCGGACGGAGCGCTGGAGGCCGGCCAGCCGATGTACATGAATGGCTTCCTTCCGGCCGTGTATCAGCCAACGACCTTCCGCCCCGGCGACCGGCCGGTACTGAACCTTGACCTCCCCTCGGGTGTCCAGCCCGACCAGCGGCGCAGAACGGTGGATTTCATCCAAGACCTCAACAGGGCAACCATGGAAGCCCACGACGACGAGTTCGAGGCTCGCGTGCGGACGTATGACCTCGCCTTTCGCATGCAGAGCGAAGCGCCGGCCGTGTTCGACCTGTCGAGCGAATCGGAATCCACCCTGGAGATGTACGGAGTCGGTACCGAGCCCACACACGACTACGGCAGGCGTTGCCTGCTGGCTCGCCGGCTAGTCGAACAGGGAGTCCGGTTCGTGACCGTGGTGTCCGGCGGAGGCCCGGGGACGCTGCAATGGGATGCCCACCAGGACATTGAGGAAAACCACCTGCGCATGGCCGCGCAGACCGATCAGCCGGTAGCGGCACTGCTCAAGGATCTCAAGCAGCGCGGCATGCTGGATGAGACCCTAGTCCTTTGGGGGGGCGAATTCGGTCGCTCGCCAGAGGCTGAGACGCGCAAGGACGGCAGCGCTGGCCGCGATCACCATAACCTTGGCTTCACGATGTGGATGGCCGGCGGAGGCATCAAGGGAGGACAGACCGTCGGGGAGACGGATGCAATCGGGCTGCGGGCCGTGGAGAAGCCCTACCACTTCCGGGACATCCACACGACGATCCTGCACCAGCTGGGACTCGACCAGCACAAGCTCGTCTATCCTCATCTAGGTCGTAACGAGCGACTCACGCTGGTTCACGGCCACGTGATCAAGGAAATCGTCTGAACTCCGGCCCGCGGTAGACTGGCCCGATGTCAGCGAACTACAAGGCCGAATTGGTCGGAGTCTTCGGCCAGCCCATTGCCGAGAATCCGACAGGCGTGATGCAGGAGGCTGCCTTCGCCGCTGCCGGCCTGAACTGGCGCTACATCAACTTCGAGGTGCCCCCCGACAAACTCGGGACTGCAATGTTGGCACTGGATGCGCTCGGGATGCGCGGAATCAACCTGACGATCCCGCACAAGGTCGATGTCCTGCAGTACCTAGACGACCTGTCGCCGGCAGCCAAGGCGATTGGTGCGGTTAACACCGTCCGCAATGAGGGAGGGTGCAAGACTGGCGAGAACACGGACGGGAAGGGCTTCTTGCGGGGAGTGCGCAGGGACGCCGGAATGGACCCGGCCGGGAAGTTCGTCACCGTACTGGGAGCCGGAGGCGCAGCCCGGGCCATTGCGGCGGAACTGCTGATGGCCGGCGTGGCAGATTTGCTCGTGGTCAACCGGTCTCCGGATCGTGGCCAGGCGATGGTGAAGGATCTCAGGGAAGCCACCGGCGGGCCGATCCGATTCTCGGCTTGGAAGGGCACGTACCGCGTCCCAGCGGGACGCCATCTCTTCGTCAACGCCACGTCGATCGGGCTCTATCCAGACGTTGAAGCGGCGCCGAACATCGACCTCACCACCGCTAGCCCCGCCATGCTGGTGGCTGACGCAGTCTTCAACCCGCCCGAGACACGACTGCTGCGGATGGCCCGCGCGCGCGGCCTGCCAACGCTCGACGGCCTATCGATGCTCGTCTACCAAGGCGTAATCGCCTTCGAGTTGTGGACTGGCCAGACACCCGACGAAGATGTGATGAAAGCCGCCTTGCGCAATGCGCTTGGCGTCACATGAAGCAACCCACGCCCTAATCTGCCGGTCCGCCACGCCGCCATCCGCGCGGAGGGCCGGTCCACAAAGCCTAGACCCTGCCTTTGGACGGCAATGGCGACCCCGAACTCACTATCGCTCCGACGAGCCTAGACGCTTGGAATAAGGACGATGCTGCGAAGGGAGGAAATAGAGGTAAGCCTGGGCGCCTCAGAAAGGATCTTGGGGCGGCCCCTTTCGAGGCCGCCCCGCCTGCTCTCGGGCTCGTGTCCTTAGCCGGGAATCAGCGGCGCCGCTGCCCGCGGCCTCCACGCCGCCCGCGGTCCGGTCCTCCACGCCCGCGGGACCCGAATCTGGCTCCGCCCTTCCGGCCAGCGTCCCGTCCGCGCCAACCCTGCGGGCCGCGGCCACGCCCCTGGTCTCGATTGAACCCGAATCCCTGGCGGCCGCGGTTGGGTACGTCGACCAAGCCCAGCATTAAAGCGCCAGGAAGCGCTCTCAGAGTCTCCCGAGCCTCGTTAAGCTCGGCCACCTTGGCCTTCTGCTCGTCCGTCAGGACGTCTTGTATCTTGGACTGCTGCCCGTCCCGCCAAGCCTGCAGCTCCTCCCTGTTCGACCCGCGGTCCGGCCGCTCACGGCGAATCTCCCGAATCTGCTCCACCTGTTCCTCGGTGAGCCCGAATGCCTCGGTGGCCGCCTCCAGCGCGTTGTTGCCGCCCCGCCGTGGCGGCCCGCCCTGGGCCGAGACCGCAACCGACGCCGTCAGCGTCATCGCGGCGACAAAGCAGATCTGCTTGAAGTGCTTCCTGATCATTTCTGTGTCCTCCTCTTTCTCTCGTCTCGTCCCAGCCAGTGTCTCCAGCTGCCGTATTTGAGTAGACGTGCTAGCGGCTCCGATGGTCTGCCATGCGGCTGTAAAGAGGGAGTTAAAGCTGCAGGAGAGGCCGACAGGTCAGTGCTCGGAAGGGCGTGCGCTCTGGATCACATCCCTCGCCCCGTAGATGGGCCGCCCTTGGCTCTCGAAGTACGTGCGCGTCAGGACTTCGCCGATGAGGCCAGTGCACAGCAGCTGGAGGCCTGTAAGTGCCACCACTGCCGAAGCGATCAGCAGCGGTCCGTGCTCCACCATGATGTGAGTCCCGCGCAGCTTTGCGACCAAGAGATAGGCCAGTCCGGTACCGCCGATGCCGCCGCAAACGATTCCGAGCGAACCGAAGAAGTGCATGGGGCGGGTCAGGTAGCGCGCCAAGAATGCGACTGTGAGCATGTCGAACACTACGTGGGCGGTTCGTGAGAGACCGTAGTGGGAGCGCCCGGCGGCCCGCTTGCCGATGCGGATCGGCACTTCGGCGATGCGCGCACCGTGCGTCGCCGCCAGTACGGGGATGAACCGATGCAAGTCCCCGTACAGACGTACTTGGCCCAGCAGCTCGGAGCGGTACGCCTTGAACGTCCCCCCGAAGTCCCGCAATGGTACGCCGGATAGCTTGCGAATCATCCAGTTCGCTGCGCGCGACGGCAATCGGCGCGTCAGGAAGCGGTCATTACGGTTTTCCCGCCAACCGTTGACCAGGTCGTAGCCTTCGTCGATCTTTGCCAGCAAGGCCGGGATGTCCTCCGGCTGGTGCTGGAGGTCGCCGTCCATCGCTACGACCACTTCGCCCGCCGCAGCCTCAAACCCGGCCGCCAGCGCGGCGGTCTGGCCGTGGTTCCGCTTGAGGCATATGGCCCTGAGCCGCGGCTCGTTGGCAGCCAGATTGCGCAGCAGCCGCACACTGCCGTCAGACGAAGCATCGTCGACGATCACGATCTCGAATCCGCGTCCCGTGCCCTCCAGCACGGCCACCAGCCGGTCGCACAGCGGCAGCAGGTTCGGCTCCTCGTTATGGGCCGGCACGACCACCGAGACTGCGGGACGAACCGTCATGGGCGCCTCAGCGTAGCATTCCCAGCACGCGGCTGACCGGGAGCCCTACAACATTGCTGTAGGATCCGGCCAGCTTCCTCACGAATGCGGCAGCTCCGCCCTGGATCGCGTACGATCCGGCCTTGTCCATGGGCTCTCCGCTGGCGATGTACGCATCGATCTCGGAATCCGTGAGGTCGCGGAACTGGACCTCCGTCCTTTCGCACGCACGGGAACAGCGACTGCCGTCGAACACCGCGACCCCAGTCAGGACATCGTGCGAACGACCGGACAAGCGCCGCAACATCACGCGTGCGTCGGTCGCGTCTCGGGGCTTGCCGAGGATCGCGCCGTCCAGCGTCACGATCGTATCCGCGCCGAGCGATTGGCATCCGGGCCTCCAGGAGGTCCGGGCCTTGGCTTCTGCAAGACGGCTCACATAGGCCTCGGGACTCTCTCCCGACCTAGGGGACTCATCTACATCGGCGGGCTGCTGTTCGAATTCGACGCCGACCTCGCCGAGCAGAGCCACGCGTCGGGGCGAAGCCGAAGCCAAGATCAGCCGCAACCCCGTCGCGATGGCCTTGC
>JAJDWM010000506.1 GCA_022825595.1 Bryobacterales bacterium
CGGCCGGTTCGGCGTGCGCCTAGGGCGGTGAACGGCCTCCACCGCCGTAGTGCGGGCCCCGGATTCCTTCTCTACGCTGCTGCGCGGCGCGCTGACGCCTCCTGGAGGATCCCGCACCTGCCGGCCCACGAGCAGCACGTATGCCCCGCCCAATCCTTCTGGGAACACTCGCTGGTGCTCTGTACCTAGGGGCCGGAGCCCAACGGAGTTGCTGCCAGTGCCCGCCCAACATCGCCATGACGCGTGACCACCGGTGGGATCTCGTTGGCCGAGCGGGCAACGAGATCGCTCGGACTCCCAACATCGACGGCCCCCCAGCGCGTGGCGGGAGATTCAATAACGGACTGGTGGGCCACGTCGATCTCCGGGGAAACGCGCCGGCATTCCGACGGGCGGTTCGGCGGAGAGTGCCACTGCACCTCCGCCATCCCGTCGATGAGTCTCTAGCACGAGGACCGTAGCAATCCAAAGCTGCTGAAGCACGCCGGTCACTGAATCGGGTTTGTGAGCAAACTGGGCGACGGGTTCGATCCCAGCACTCACGCTCGAGGGGCCGACACCCGGAAGAGAAGCGTTACCGATTCGACGCGAGTCCCGTGCTGCAGGCCATCGGTCGACGGAGACGTCAGCCACCTCACCAAGATCAACGGAGATCATCCCGTGCGTTTCATCGCATCCTACGCGCCCAGGCAGCCAGTTTGCCTGGAAGTCAGCTTCAGCGAGCCCCATCTCCGAGGACGACAACGTTGGGCAGCATGCCTCCGCTCGGCGATCCGATGCGCTCTACCGAGATAGGGCGATCCCTCCGCCGCCAGTCGCAAGTGATCGCTACCTTGGATTCCGCGTCCAATCGGGCCGTCGAGTGGACGCAGGAAGCATGGGGTCGGTCGGAAGCGAGACTCATGTTCGACGTTCAAGACGATTGCGAATCCCGCGGCCCGTGCTGATGCGAGAAGCGAGCCGGTGCACGTAGCTTGAGCGGATATCCAATCCACTGGGAAGCCGTGACACAACGACCCGAGAGGCCTCCGGGCCACGTCCGGCGTACCGTAGAATCAAAGTGCCGATCCCATGTGAATGAACGCCTCCAATCCTAAGCGCCGGCTGCCGATCGGAATTCAGACATTCCGCGAAATCCGTGAGGAGGGGCACTACTACGTCGACAAGACTGGCTTTGCCCTCCGGCTCGTCTCCGAAGGAAAGCACTTCTTTCTCTCACGACCCCGGCGCTTCGGCAAGAGTCTCTTCCTTGACACGCTGAAGGAGCTGTTCGAAGGCAGCCGAGAGCTGTTTGCGGGCTTAGAGGCTGATGGGGGCTGGAACTGGTCTCTGCGCCATCCGGTAGTCCGGCTTTCGTTCGGTCGAGGCAACTACGCCGAGCCAGGCTATTTGCGGGCCAACTTGATGGCACAGCTCGACAGCATCGACCGGCAGGCCGGACTGAAGTCCCGCTACCCCAGCGGACCTGACCGCTTCGCCTTCCTGCTGGAGCGGCTCCATCTTCGGAACCAGCAGCGCGTCGCGGTCTTGGTAGACGAGTATGACAAGCCGATCTTGGACACGCTTGAAGATCCAAGCATTGCCCGGTCCAATCGAGACTACCTGCGAGGACTCTACTCGGCCATAAAGGACTCGGACGAGCACGTGCGATTCTGCTTCCTCACGGGTGTCAGTAAGTTTTCGAAAGTAAGCCTCTTCTCAGGACTGAACAACCTGATCGACATTACGCTAGAACCTGAGTACTCATCCATCTGCGGCTACACCGAGCAGGACCTTGACACAGTCTTCGCCCCTGAGCTGGAAGGACTTGACCGGACGGGGATTCGCGAATGGTACGACGGGTACACGTGGGGTGGGCCAGAGAGAGTCTACAACCCATTCGACGTGCTGCTGCTGTTCCGCAAGCGCACATTTGAGCCTTGGTGGTTCGAGAGCGGCTCGCCGACATTCCTCATCGACACTCTCGTAAGGCGCGGCGTTCAGGCGGCAGCGCTGGACGGCATGGTGGCCAGCGAGCGGCAGCTCGGGACCTTTGATGTCGGGGGCATCGCCACGGAAGCGCTCCTGTTTCAAACCGGCTACCTGACGCTCGGCGGCAGCGAGCGTCGCCGCGGCAGGCGGTATCATCGCCTGGTCTACCCAAATCGGGAAGTGCGCCAAAGCCTCAACGAGAGCTTGGCCGACGCGCTGACAGGGGACGTGTCGAAGCGGGAGGCCGACTGCGACCGTCTCGAGGAGGTTCTGCGGACTGCAGACTTCGACGGCTTGGAGCTACTGCTGCGGTCCGTCTTGGCCGGCGTTCCGTACCAATGGCACAGCGGAACTCCGATCGCGCGCTACGAGGGGTACTACGCCACGGTGCTATACACGTACTTTCAGAGCGTGACGGCTCACGTCACGGCCGAGGACGGCAGCAGCGCGGGCCGCTTGGATCTCGCAGTGCGGGCCTACGGGCGCGTGTACCTGTTGGAGCTGAAGGTGCAGGAGCGGGCGGGTCCGCGCTCGGCCATGGACCAGCTCAAGGCCCGCGGATACGCTGAGAAGTACCATCGCTTGGGCGAGCCGGTGTATCTGCTGGGACTGGAGTTCAGCGAGAGGACGCGAAACTTGGCGAGGTTCGACGTCGAGGCCGTCCGATCGACTTAGCCGACTGCGGCGGGCGTCTGAAGCGATCGCCGCAAGCGGTGTTCAGCAGTAGATTCAGCGATTAGTTTGGTTGCACGACGGTCTGGAACGGGTACTCGAGAGAGGCGAGGGACCCTCTGCGCAGCTGGTCTGGCCGGCAAACTTGGCTGTGCTTGCGCACCGCGCAGGCGACGTTCTCCAGCCCCGGATATGGCCCAGTGGATACCTCTATCCAAAGACACAAGCCAAGGCCTCGGCCAGCGGCTCGTCTCAGAGCATTTTCCGGGCAGCAGCAGGACGGCTCTCACGCATTGGGTCCGTCCCACCGGAGAATCGAACTGGGTGTTCCGTAGCTCAGGACGAGAAGTTCTTGGTTGGCCCGCGAAGCACCGACTTAGACGAGGGCCCTCTCCTCAGTCTCAGCGGCTTCAATCTCCCCCTCGCCAGCGGCCTATATCAGGATCGATTCAATCCCACCCTGTCGAGCGCTTCTTTGACAGCACCTGTGAGCCGGTGCGTCCTCGCACTCAGCGAATGGTTCACGAACCATGCCGAGCGCGACCTGCGCATGACGAAGGTGAAGATGAAGATCTCGGGCGGGTTCCGCTCCAAGCAGTGAGCCTAGGACTTCGCCACGCCGCGGAGAGTGCTCGCGATGGCGCAGAAGCCGGGCCTGAACCCCACGCATTCCTGAAGCAAGGGCCGGAGAGCCTACTGGCCCAGTTGGAACCTTAGTGGACGCCCTACGTCCCTCCAACGATTGCCCCGTCGCCTCGCTGCTGCCAAGGGTCTCCCTCGACGCTGCAATTCTCGGCAGCGAAGCCCTCAACACCACCTGACAGTTACGGAGATTCTACGTCGCAACGATCGCTCAGCCCATCATTCGGCTCAAGTACACGCCGGCTGGGTAGCTAGGCAGTTACCATCACGCTTGCCGCACCCATGCGAGCACTGCGCCGCCGCTTTCACCGGTCAACAGACGCTCTCCGACCTCCTCTCAAGAGATTCGCCTCTCGGACTCTGTCGGCCCATTTTCGGGGTTGTGTCTGCAGCACGTCGAGCACTTCCCTGAGATGGTCGCTCGCTGGCGCATCGCTGAACTCCAGGTCGCGCAGCGCTGCCTGCCTGATCCAAGCTGCGAAACTACGCCATGTCCACGCGCTACGGATTGGCCACCTAGAGTCGCAACGGGCCCGCCGCTTCGTGCAGCGCCTCATTAGCGGAGCATCACTTCGGCCTTGACGGCGCTGCCACCATGCTTCGGTCCCGGACCGGACCCAAGCAGTCCAGGGAATCCGGGGCCGGTCGATCCATCTGCGGCGCGTCCGGCCCCCAGCCGCGCCCGTCTACTTCGGTCACATCCGACCCTCAAGGTCGACGCTGCATCTCCAGCGCCCGCATTGAGCCTTGAGGTTGCGGGCGGCGGGATACACGGACCGCTCCGCAGCCGTATTCGAGATGTTCCCAATCGGCCGCTACGCAGCTCCCACTCGCGACCCGCTCGATGGGCTACCGCCGTCTCCTGCGATTCTTGGCACGCCTATTGCGAGGCATTCGGCGTGCGGCCTCCCGCTGTAGCGATGTCGTGCCTTCGGTCTGTCGCCGCTGCTTGGCCCCTATTCCCATTGTCAAGAACGCTGCCACGGCGCAAACCGCGCCGACCGGGACCAGATAGATCCCTATTCCTGGGTCCGAGCCCCGGATGCCGAAGCCTCCAATCAAGAATCCGGAAGGAAGCAGCACTGTGGCGATCGTCAGCAGGCGGGAGGCCGGCCGCAGGCTGGAAATCTGCCCTCCTGTCGCTAGCGTTGACAGTCCGAACAGCACATTGACAATCGACAGGAGCGCCCCGTGTGCATGCCCCAGCGTGAAGAGCAGCCGTCGGGTCTCGTACGCCTCTTCCAAGTACCAACTGGTCTTGAAGCCGTGAAAGGCTTCCAGTACGACGCCAACCGTTGCGAAAGCAGCGAGCATCAGCCACCCGAACCGGATGTGGTTCCGAGCAAGCGTCTTGCAATCTAGTGACATTGCCATACGGGGACCGCTGTGTCTCCGCTATTCCACCAGATAGACGCGGCGATCATCCCTCTGCCGCGTCAGTTGCTGGACTGCGCGCAGATCCACTGCTCCGGACTCGGCGAACAGCCCCTCCGGTAGGCGTCCGGGGCGCGGCTCCCAACCTCTCAGGAGCCGCTCCGCCGCCGCTTGCCGCTGGCGTGGGGGATCGAGGAAGTCGTAGGGACTATTGCTCAGCCCCCCGAGTTGCCTGACCGATCGACCAGCTATGTACCGTACTGCGTCATAGGGATCGTCGAGCAACGGGGACAGCAGCGGAAGCTGCCAGTCCGACCCCGACGCGTGCACGGCCGGCTTCCAAGAAAAGTGCCATGCGGCCAGCGCGCGGAGCCCGGCGTCTCCCCGCAATAGCCAGGTGGGAGCCGCTGCAATGCTCCGCTGTGCCGGATTTAGTGAAGGCGCTTCGATGCCGTACCAGCGCTGTAGCCACTCGGCTGACCATTCCAGAGTGCGGTCCAGATGGCAGAGGTTGCACGCATTGGGGCGGCCAGTGGAAAGCTCCGTGGAAACGGCCGGACTCGTGACCGTGTGGGATCTTGAGGCCTTCAACAGGCCGTAGCTGGTATAGGGCAGGTGGCAGTTCATGCACTGGCTGCCTTCTGATTCGGCAGTGTGGTGGGTATGGTCCCTTCCAGCCGCCGCCAATTCGCTGTGGCATTGCGTGCAGGCGGCATCTCCCCGCATGCCTTCCTTTAGCCGATCATTGGGCGGCCCGTCATGAATCGTGTGGCAGGAAAGGCACGAGAATTCGCCTCCCTTCGAGCACGGGGACTCCACTAGCCCGTTGTACTCGCGCCCGACGACCCGGATCTCACCGTCCGGCCAGAACCACTCGGCGAGCGTTGCCGGGCGGTCCTGGACGAACCCCTGCATCAGGGGCGATCGATCCAAGGTGTCCGGATGGACCACGTACGTCGATTGGGCCAGATCATCGCCGGGCCGGTAGGGCGATCCCTCCATGAGCGACCGCGCCCAGTCCTCGCCGTTGTATTGCGTGTTGAGTGAGTGGCACTGCCCGCATACTTGGCTCGCTCCGTCACCGTCAAGCGCGCGCGGCTGAGTCACGCTTTCATCCGGACTCTCGGTCAGGTAATGCCCGTAACGCTTCAGCGGATTCCGGTTCTGGCGCGCGTGCTCGCCCGACGGGCCGTGGCAGGCCTCGCACGCGATCCCGGCCTCCGCCAATCGAGAGTCCGGCGGGCCACCACCGCCCGGCGAATACAGGGGGCGGCCGCCGGTCGAGTGACAAGGCAGGCAGTCCCGGTTCCATGCCTTCCTCGGCTCGCGAAGGTTCGGAGGGGTCAAGAAGACCGACACGCGGGGCACCCAGCGACGTTGTTCGATCAGGTGCGCGAACGGAAGCATGTACAGCTCGCGACCGTTTCCATTGGGGTACCAGTACAGCTGGTAGTGATGGGACCCCGTTGTGAGGGTGATCGGCCTCTTCACGCGCGGAATCGTGGCTGCAAACTCTTGCGCACCGCGCATGTCTCCCGACTCCGCGATCGCCATTGCGCGGTCGACCATGTCGGGCTCCGGCAGTTCGAC
>JAJDWM010000221.1 GCA_022825595.1 Bryobacterales bacterium
GGTAAGCCCCTTACAGATGCCCCTCTGTTTCATCCCACGGGGCGGCTCCCCTCGGAACCATGGCCGTTTGCAGCAGCGAGGCATTCCAGTCCAGTTGCTCAACACGTCTGCAAGGAGGAAGCGCTACGATCCACAGAGCGATGAGGTAGTGGTGCTGACACGACATAGCAGCAAGGGGCTCGAGTTCTCCCGCGTGATTCTCGTCGGCTTGGGACAACTACGGGCCGAGCCGGAGGACGTCGCCGAGGAAAGCCGCCTGCTATATGTCGCGATGACCCGCGCCCGCGAATGCCTGTTGATAACGGCAAGTGGGACCAACGTCTACACACAGAAGATTGAATCCATCGCGGCTGCGAAGACCTGAATTGCCCTTGGGTCTTGCGCCATGCCAACGGAGCTTCAGAAGGCCCGCTTGTAGACGGCAAGCCACACGGCCGGTGGGTGGTGCGGCATCACGACGGGAAGGTCACGGAAACTGTACACGTGGACGGCCGGCCTGGATGCTAACGCTACCTGTCCCGAAGCGCCGATCGAATATGGCTGCTGACATCCTTTTGAGGCCAAGCGCACCGGGTTGGCGAGGCTCCTGTTTGCGATCCTGCAACCGCGCCGTGCCAGGGCGGTATCGGTGAACGCCGAAGCGGTCCGGCTACTGTTCGGGTCACGTTCCACCGACATATCGTTGGGGGGATGTGGAAACGGTCGATGTAGCGGTTGGTTGGCTCCATTCCGGCGTTCGGATCCGCCATTCCGCGTGCAACTCGCATGTCTCGGGCCTGCCCCGAACGGCCGCCTTCGCCCTGGCCGATGGGCTCGAATCCGCAAGACGTGAGTGGTGGCGCCGTACGCTTGCGCTGCAACTTGAGAGGCTCCTCCTCGTGCATGAACGGTTGGCGGCATTGGCCGATCCGTCCAGGTACCTCACCGCCGGCGCTCTTCGCGAACTTGAGGCCGAGGCGAAAACGGTGGCCGGCGGGTTCCGACGCAATGGCCGAAAGCACTGTCGGATGCTCCCGAGATCCGCCTGCTGCGGGAGATCCGCGGGTTTCTGGATGCGCCGGGCGAGGCCAGGGCGAAGGCCAACGAGGCGTTCATCGCCAACGAGCTGGCCCGCTCCCGAGAACTCTTCGACCAGGTCGAGTCCCACCCGCTCACGGAAGAGCAGCGCAGGGCGGTCGTCATCGACGAGCGACGGAACCTTGTCGTCGCCGCGGCCGGCAGCGGCAAGACCTCGGTCATCGTGGCCAAGACGACCTGTCTGACCCCTTTCGCACGGAAAGGATTCGTGAAGTCTGATGAACACGCCGATACGACACCATTACATCCCGAGGATGATTCTGCGGAACTTCACGGACAACAAAGGGCGCCTCCACTGTTTCTACAAACCCGCGGGGAAGATATTCTCGACGACTCCAGACAATGTTCTTGCTGAGTCGCACCTATATACCCGACAAGACGCCAGCGGCAGAAGCGATGTTTCCGTAGAGAAGAAACTCTCCCATTTGGAGGGAAGAGCTCAGCCCGTAATCGAGAAGATCGTCCACGCGGCGCGGAAAAGAAAGAAACCCGCACTGACGTCATCGGAAAAGGAGGCTTGGGATGAGTACTTTTGTTCCCAGTTAAGACGGCTGCCGGCAGCACGAGAGTCCTTGCCGGACGCAGAATTGGTTGCAGAACACCTGGATAAGTTCGAAGAGGAGATACGGCCCCTGCAACCCGCCGAGCGCGAAGAATTTTCGGTGCCCAAACTTCAAAGAAAAATCATTCACAATGCTTGGGTACCGATCATCGTAGCCCGGCAAGGCGAATTGCTGGAAGTGCTCCAGGACAAAGGACTCGTTATTGGTTTCATTGAAAACGCCCGGAAGAGTGTCGTCACAGGGGACAACCCGATAATCGAGATCGCGTCCCAAGGACGCACCAGCCTGCATCTCCCCGAGGTCGAACGCCTGTTTCCCCTTGCCCATGACACAATCGTGACGCCAGGACTTCCCGCCGGGAACGAAAAACTAGTTGTCCTGGACAACACCGGATACATCCGGCAAATAAACGAGGAAATTCTCAACAAGAGCAATGTCATTGTCGGACGGTCACACGCGCTAATTGAATCTCTCTCACGTAGGCATGGCTCCCTCACACACCGGGCACCTTCATGAGGTCACCTGTGAAGTCTGCCTACATGGTTTCAACGTTTCGTTGACAGAAACGACGGCGCTTCACGGCCAGTCGCCTCCCGGCGAACTTGCCCGGTTGATCGCTCTCCCGCATCCCATCCAGTCTGCCGCAATGCCCCGCTCCATCTCCTCGAGCGCCGATGCTTCCTCCGCGGGCGCTGTCGGGTAGCGCCCTGATCGAAATCCAGCAATCAGCGTCCGGCCCACAGCAAACGCTCCGCCAGCTTCGGCGCGTCTACTGGCCAGAAGCGCTTTGGCCGCGGTTGGTGCACACCTGCTTTTCCCTTGGCCGGCCGGCAGTTTAGCAGACACCCACTCCATTGCGCGGGGATCGCATCGCGGCCTTCCACTGCACCAAGGAGCGCGCCGCATATGGCGGCGTTGGTGTCCGTGTCGCCGCCACACATGACGGTGTCCACCAAGGCCTCCTCCAGATTCACGGCATGGAGCAACTGCCAAAGGGCATTCTGGAAGGCTACCAGAACCCATCCCGCGACGGGTCTTAGATATCGGTTCGGACGGGCGACCGAAGCGCCCGTCACGGCATCTGCCAGGGTCTCATCCAGGTCCGTTTCCTCGGACCATTGCGCGACCTGCGCGTACAGGCTTCGACGATCACATCCCGTGCCGATGGCGTGAGCGATGGCCATGGCGAACAGGGCGTTCGCCTGGAGGCAGACGGGGTGGACATGGGTGAGGGCTGCGTCCTGCCGCGCCCATTCGGCCACTTGCGCGGGGTCGTGATGGGTTCCGAAGATACCCAATGGACTGATCCGCATCAACGCGCCGTTGGCCTGACTATCTGGATTGTGGTACCCCAGCAGTCCGCTGAGGACGGTGCCGCCGCAATCGAAAGGGTCCGAATCCAACCAGGAACGATACGCCTTCCTGGCTTTTTCGGGATCGTATCGTCCTTGCTCGACGATGGCGCGGGCCAGTGACAGCGCCATTTCCGAATCGTCCGTCGGTTGTCCGGCGATGGTGCTCCAGGTGCCGCCGTCCGCGAGTTCACGGACCCCGTCGGGGTACTCCGCCCGAATTTCTTCCGGATCCCGGAATTCCACCAGGCTCCCGAGAGCGTCGCCGGCAAGCTGACCAAGCATGCAACCCTGGGCCCGGGAGAGGACTTCGGCGTCCAACGTGTTGTCTGTGCCCTTGTTCATAGTGAGACTTCTGCATGTGTACCTGGGTACGAGATCTTCGTAGTCCACCAGGTTTCCAATTGAGACTCAGATGCGGGTTCAAAGCCACGTAGACGCATGAGGCAGTCCCTAATCGTGGGATTCCCGAAGTATGCGCAGAATCTCTTTATCCTTCTCTACGCCTCTCCTATCCTCCACTTTCTCACCGTCCTCTACGGGACCAATTCCGAGACGCTTGAGCGCGGCCCTGTAATGCTCAGTCGCAGTCTGGAAGTCCATCTCACCATTGGAGAATTTCCTCATTACGTTGTGCCATAGCTCTGCCCTGATGTACTCAGTAGGACTAGCCTTACTTAGGTTGACCCAACCGACAGTACTGCTAAAACGACTCTCATCGGGCTTGGCTCCCCGAAATTGACCCGCCGGTTCGGAGTTCGCGACCTCTTTCTTCCCTTGCCGCTGCAACTTCCTCTTTGCCCATGCCTTTGCCCTTGCAGCGCCTTTCTTCAACCCCACCGCGCCGCTATTCACGGTCCTCTTAAATCCCGGCCCTTCCTTGGCAAGCCCGTGAACTACCCAAGCGCCAACAGCAGAAGCCAATAGGGCATTGGCAACGCGGTTCAGAGCACGCCCAATCAGATAGACATCCCTCGGCTTCTTCACCACGTGCCTCCCGTGTCGCTACCCCAACGCCTTCATTGGTGTCGGGCGGTTATCCAATTTCGCCTTAGCAGGTCACCGGCTGTCCTACTCGACAGCTAACCCGACTCATGGGCGAGGGAATGTCCTGCCATTCCTTCGGAGTTTTCGCCACTTGGCGGTTATGTTCCTCAGCGCCAGGCAAATGAGCTTCGTGGACGCCGCACAAACCGGAAGGTCCCCTAACCTCCTACCCAATAGGTCGCCAGAAGAATCGCAATCCACGGTTAGTTACTTTTGGCCACCATTCACGGCGGCCTGTCGCAATCCCGTTGAGCTCGTTGACGACGGTGTCTGTATTTTTGAGCACAAACTCCTTGACATCGGCGAGGCTCATGTTTTCCGTAACCTGGCTGGCCAACACTCCTGCGACAAGACCGACCAACAAGGTCATACCCGCCGGTCCGCCTGCGGCGCCGACAAGTGCGACTGCCGACAACGTCGCTCCCGTTGCGAACGCGCCTTTGGAAAGGCCATCGACGAGCGCCGTGTATTCGCCCTTCTCACACGCCTTGTGAAAAGCCTTGGCAAGGGACACGACCGTTACGACCAACAGCAAAGGGTTCGCCGCAAGGAGTGCCGCAATTCCCATGCCTCCTATGAGCTTGGAGAACATTTCAACGTCGTCCGTGTTCCAAGCGAGGACCACCGCGACTACGCCGACCGAAGCGGCCATCAGCTCGACGGCATCATAGGTCATCAAATCGTAGAACCAACTCTTGGGTATGTGGAAACTTGACTGCAGCCAACCCGCCACCGAATCGAAGAGGTCCTTGTTCCATGTGGCCAACGGGAGGCCGTTGACCGTCGTTCCGTCCCTTGCCAGGCCGAGAATGGCGCCAAGAGCCTCCTGGAGGAGGCTGTCGTCGGCCGACGCGCCAACCGCTTCCTTGAACGCGCCGTAGAGCGTATGCCCTCCGTCGAACAATCTATGGAGAGCTCCGCCCATGTGGGTTTCGTTGTAGATGGCATCCATTGCCTTGTCATAGATGGTAGGCGGTCCCTTCACCATGTCTTGCAACAGACCATTCAGGTCCCTGTCGAGGCCGCTGGCCAAGAGTCCGTGGGCGGTCGACGACAACCATTCTGCCACCGGGACTGTCGTATCCAATGTCTTTCTGAAGCCGATTTGTATCGCCCCGGCGGCGAGAATCGCCGCGCCCGCAGCATTTCTCGCACCAATCTTGCTGCCGTCCACGATCACTGCTCCGACGGCTGCGGCCTTTTTTGCGCCGGCGTCTGTTACTTCCACGCCGACCGTAGCGGCTTTGTCGGCAACCGCTTGTTTCGCTTTCTTGAGTTCGCCGCCCACATTCACCGCCTTGTCAGCGGCGAACTTTCCAGCGCCCACAAGAGCCGCTCCGACTTTGGCGACCTTACCGGCCACACCCTTCCGGCCTTCTGGACTTCCCGGTCTTTCGGAAACTGGACTCACTTGCCTTGTCGTCAGTCCGTCTAGTCGGTGGTCGATAAAACGCTGTCGCCATCTGGAAACCGTTGTCTCGCTGGTCCGGTGTCGCTCGGCGATTTCCTTTACCGAAAATCCGCGTGAACAGTCGAGGATCAGGCCCGCCCGGAATTGAAGTCGACCGTCTGTGTTCCGCCGCCGACGCCATTGTTTGAGTGCCTTCTCCTCTTCATTGCTCAGCGTGACTTCGACCCGTATCCGTAGCATGGGATGCTGCTCCTCCGGCTTCATGGCGCATAGACAAACTTCGTCGTTCGAGACAGACGTGTCGACGGAGAGGAGCAGTAGCACGCCTGAGCAACTCTATCCAGGCCGGCTTCCCACAGATCGTCACATCCGTCCTTGACGCATCTGACCGGTGTTGATTTAGTGTTGAATCGACGATCCGGCACTGAATCTCACAGCCTGTCACCCGCTTGTTTGCGGTAAGTATTTCATGCAATAAATCAATGGGTTATAGACTATCCAGCGGCTCGCCCGGCACCGCAGGAAAGCAGCCATCGAGGAAATGATGCCCAGACACAGCGCCTCGACCGCTCAGCCGACCGCCTCATCCCCGGCCTCCGCGACCTTCAGCATGAGCAGGACGGCTCCGAGATCAAGTCCCGCGAGCTCGAACTCATCACCGACCGGGTGCAGAACCTCTCAGCTCGCCGCGACGCCTTCGAGCGCATGCGCGACGGTGCTGCCGAGGACTACCTGAACGCGACCGGACAGACCTGGCGGCCCCGCAGCGGATCGCACACCAGCCAGACCGGCAAGCTCACCTCCGCGGCCATCGACGCCCGTGACTTC
>JAJDWM010000277.1 GCA_022825595.1 Bryobacterales bacterium
GCCAGCCCCGCCCGCGGGCGCGTAAGGCCACGCTGGCGGATCACCTCCTATAGGACGGGCCTTCCCGCAACGACTTCCGTGCGCTATCTGGACGGGAATCATTTCGAATAGTGACATTGGCGACTGAGATGACAGGACTAGGCTCCGTCTAGATCCAAGACGAAAACCAGTCCTCTACCGACTAGTACCGCTAGTAATCATCAACGATTCTCTAAACGCTCTCAGAAACCTGTCTGCCGGGCTGCGTCCCTGCCGGCAGGGGTTGAATCTGCCGGCGCGCGCACCGGGTTCTCAGGTCATTTTCCTCCTCTCCCCATCGTTCTCCCGGGAGCACGTCACTTGCGATCTCGATGCCCGAGTTTCCACTCGACCTGCCGCAGGATGGCCTGCAGCATGCGGGCCTCTTCGGGCGCCAGCCGGAGGCGGCCGACGAACCTGCGGAGTTTGCGGGTCTTCGCTGGCCTGGCCCCGGCCTGCAGGAATCCGGACGTCTCCAACACGCCGAGGAGAGTCTGAAGAATGCGCTCGCGGGTGACCGACGCGACGCCTTGGGGGGTCTTGAGGCTTGGAGACGGCCCCGCTCTTCGGGAGATCTCGTAGCAGCACACGGCGACGGCCTGCCCAAGGTTCATCGACGGGCAGTCCGAGTTGGTGGGGATGGAGAGCACCCAGTCGCAATGGCTGAGGTCGTCGTTGGTCAGCCCGCTCTTCTCTGAGCCGAACACAAGGGCGGCTTGGCGGTCCGCGAGGTGCGTGCGGAGGGCGGTGGCCGCCGAGGGCAGTGCACGCTGGACGTGCCGCTGCTTGCGCGCCTCAAGCCCGCTGCAGCCGACCACTAGCTCCGCCTCCCCGAGGGCCTCCGAAAGGTCCGCGCACACCTTGGCCTCGGCCAGCACGCTGCCGGCCCCCGCCGCGGAGCGGGCCGAGCGGAACGACAACTCATAGGGGCGCACGCAGCGCAGGTCCGTGAAGCCGAAGTTGAGCATGGCGCGCGCCGCCGCGCCGATGTTCAGGGAATTACGCGCCCCGACCAGCACGACGCGCAGGTTCTGGTGCCAATTGGCGGGATCGCGCGTGGGGGCCTCAGGCATCCAGCATCTGCCGCAGGGCGTACTGCAGGATGCCTCCGTGGCGGTAGTACTCCAGCTCCTTGGGTGTGTCGATGCGCACGCGCGCTTCAAATACCACCGGTGGTCCGCCATCGTCGGGGATGGCCTCAACGCGGACGGTCTCCGGGCAATCGGCGCCCACAGGCGCGATGGTGATGCGCTCGTGCCCGGTGAGGCCCAGCGACGAGCTGTCCTCGCCATCGGGAAACTGCAGTGGGAGGATGCCCATGCCGATCAGGTTCGAGCGGTGGATGCGCTCGTAGCTGGCTGCGATTGCCGCGCGGACGCCCAGCAGGGCCGGGCCCTTGGCCGCCCAGTCTCTCGATGAGCCCGTTCCGTACTCGCGTCCCGCGAGGATTACCAGCGGCGTGCCCGCGTCCCGGTAGCGCATCGCCGCGTCGAAGATCGACAGTACTTCCCCTCCGGGCAGGTGCATTGTCCAGCCTCCCTCTGTGCCGGGGGCCAGCAGGTTTCTCAGCCGTACGTTCGCGAACGTTCCCCGCATCATGACCTCGTGATTCCCGCGGCGCGACCCGTAGGAGTTGAAGTTCTTCGGCGCGACCCCTCGGCCCTGCAGGTAGGCGCCGGCTGGGCTGTCAGGGCTGATCGCCCCGGCCGGCGAGATGTGGTCCGTGGTGACACTGTCGCCTAGCAGCGCCAGCACCCTCGCCTTCTCGATCGGCGGCACGCTGCCGGGCTTGCGCTCCATCCCTTCGAAGTACGGGGGCAATCGAATGTACGTTGAGTCGTCTTGCCAAGCGAACCGGTCGCTGCTGGGTGCGTCAAGGCCGCGCCAGCGAGGGCTCCCTTCGTAGACGCTCGCGTAGGTTGCCCGGAACATCTCCGAGTCGACGACTCTCGAGACCGTGTCCGCGACCTCCTGCGGCGTGGGCCACAGGTCCGCGAGGTGCACCGGCCGGCCTTCCAGGTCGACTCCCAGAGGCTCCCTGGCGATGTCGACATTCATGTTTCCGGCAAGGGCGTAGGCGACGACCAGCGGGGGCGACGCGAGGTAGTTGGCGCGCACCTCCGCGTGCACGCGGCCCTCGAAGTTGCGATTCCCCGAGAGCACCGACGCCACCAGCAGGTCGCCTTCGCGGATGGCCGCGGACACCTCGGGCGGCAGCGGCCCGGAATTGCCAATGCAGGTCGTGCAGCCGTAGCCCACTAGGTTGAAGCCGATCAGGTCCAGATAGCTGTCGAGGCCGGAGCGGGTGAGGTACTCGGTCACGACGCGAGATCCCGGCGCTAGGCTCGTCTTGACCCACGGTTTGACCTGCAGCCCGCACTCGACCGCCTTCTTGGCTACCAGCCCGGCGCCGATCATCACGGCCGGATTAGATGTGTTCGTGCAGCTGGTGATGGCAGCGATCACCACGGCCCCGTCCGTCAGCTCGACCTTTGAGCCCCGGATGCGGGTCGTCACACCGGCCGCCGTGGCGACGCTGCCGCAACCCCGCGGGCCAGATTCTCGCAGCATCCGCCCGAAAGAGTCGGCGGCTGCATTGAGCGAGATGCGGTCTTGAGGGCGTTTCGGGCCGGCGATCGACGGTTCGACCTGGCCCATGTCCAGCCGCAGCGTGTCAGAGTAGGCCGCCGGCGGAATCCCGGGCTCGCGGAAGAATCCCTGCGCACGGGCATACGCCTCCACCAGGCGCACTTGGTCCTCGCTCCGGCCCGTCAGCGCAAGGTAGGAAAGGGTCTCCGCGTCGATCGGGAAGAGTCCGCACGTCGCGCCATACTCGGGCGCCATGTTGGCGATCGTGGCGCGGTCCGCCAGCGGCAGCTGGTCGAGGCCATCGCCGAAGAACTCGACGAACTTGCCCACCACTCCCTTGGCGCGCAGCATCTCGACCACCGTCAGGACGAGATCCGTGGCCGTCGCGCCGTGCGACAGCCGTCCTGTCAGCTCGAAGCCCACAACCTGCGGCACAAGCATCGAGATCGGCTGGCCCAGCATGCCGGCTTCCGCCTCAATGCCCCCGACGCCCCAGCCGAGCACGCCCAGACCGTTGACCATCGTCGTGTGCGAGTCCGTGCCCACGAGCGTGTCCGGGCAGACCCATGTCTCCCCGTCCCGCTCGTAGGTGAATGCCACCTTGGCTAGGTACTCGAGGTTGACCTGGTGCACGATACCGGTCTCCGGAGGCACCACCTTGAAGTTCCGGAAGGCGTTCTGGCCCCACTTCAGGAACTGGTAGCGCTCGCGGTTTCGCTCGTACTCCAGTGCGCTGTTCAGCGAGATCGCGCCGCTGGACGCGAAGCTGTCGACCTGCACTGAATGATCGACGACCAGATCCGCCGGCTGCAGCGGGTTGATTCCTGCCGGATCTCCGCCCATCGCTACCATCGCATCGCGCATCGCCGCGAGGTCCACGACCGCGGGGACGCCGGTGAAGTCCTGCATCAGCACACGCGCCGGGCGGTACGCGATCTCTTGTGCGGGAGCTGCCGCCGGGACCCAGGCGAGAACGGCGCGGATGTCGTCCGCAGTCACGCTTGAGCCGTCCTCGTTCCGCAGCAAGTTCTCCAGCAGGATCTTCAGCGAGAAAGGCAGCTTCCGGGCCGCGTCGCCGGCGTCGGGAACGGAGTGGTACGAATAGTCCCGTCCGCCGCAGGTCAGGGATCGCTTAGTTTCGAACGAATTCATGAGGGTCCTCGAACAGATGCGGGCGAGGCGCAGATCTCCACCGCCAGTATTCCGCAGCTCGGTC
>JAJDWM010000346.1 GCA_022825595.1 Bryobacterales bacterium
TCCGCGAGCGCCGACTTGACGAAGTTGTCTCGCAGCATCCGCCGAGCGCGCAGCCCCAATTGGTTGAGCAGGGCGCGCATTGCTCGGCCGACGTCCTCGCGGGCGGTCTGGCCGACCTCGAAGTTGGCGTAGACGCAGCGATACTCGCCGGTGGCGTTGAGGTGGGCGGCCAGGGCCTTCAGGACCGAAGTCTTGCCGGTCTGCCGGGGGGCATGGAGGACGAAGTACTTCTTCCTGCGGATCAGGTTCAGGATCTCGCCTAGGTCCATACGCTGCAGCGGAGGGATGCAGTAATGGTCGCTGGGATCGACCGGCCCTTCGGTGTTGAAGTCTCTCACGCCCACCCGAAGTATGGCATGAGGCCAGCCCGAATTCCCGAATTGCGTCGAGGGAGTGTGCCCTCCACCGTCGTTGGGCGTGTCGAACCTTGCTGTCGATGGGCCCGGATCGAGCCGCGGGATAGTCAAGGAGCGCGTCAAAGTACCCGTCAGTGACCGATCCGTACGCGTAGCACAGCGATTCCGGGCCATTGATAGTGGATTGGGGGTGTGGTCCCGACTGGGTTGACAGCCTGTCGGCAGGGTCTCGGCCCGCTACTGCTGACTAACTGGGCGTGTCGCAGGCGGGTGCCTGCGAGCGTCCGTTCCAGGGCTTGGCGACAGCGGACGCGGGCCGCAAGCTCGGCCAGCCTTGGCCGGCAATCCAGATGCGCTCAGTGTGGCCGGCGGTCGCGCGACTCAGTGGGCAGGTCGCTGCAGTGCTGCGCTGGGACCCAGTCGGAGCACGCGGCGGTGCGCTCACGCGCCTCGAGGACACGCTCTCGCAGCCAGTTCGTAGGCCCAGAGCGATTCAGGTCTTTCAGCCAATGCGCCGAGTTGCTCTGTGGCTTTAGTCTACGCGTGGATTGTCCCAGAATGGCCCCGGCTGGTCCACGTAGTCAAGCAGGCACTTCGGATGCGAAATCACAGCTCAGCGAGGAATCTGCACCGTCTAACGGAGGGTTACGGTTAACACCCCAACACCCAGACTTCCCGATCCATGCAACAATTCGGCGCATGAGTCCTGAGCTGATCGGAATCTTGAGCGCGACGATGGCACTGGCCGGCCTGATCGTAACGGTAGGCGGCATGGTGCTTTCGTCCCTGCGGGCGCTGCGAGGCAAAATGGGGACAATTCGATCCGAGCTGCGAGGCGAGATCCATGAGCTGACGACAAGCGTGGGAGCGCTCGATTCTCGCATGGGGGCGCTTGAGCAACGCATGGCGCGGCTTGAAGGGGTGCTCGAAGGGGCGGGTTTATTCCGGCCTCCACTCGCAGTGGGCGAGACCGTTCCGAGCGCTGGACGCTAGTGCGTGCAGCGCAGCGTTGTGGCTCCTAGGCTGGGGCCGTAAGCATTCAGTCCGGGGAGTATTCGGGGCCTAGGAGGCTGGCCCTCGCGAGGACCAAAGAGAGGGAAGGCGCGGATGGCTGAAGGTGCGGCCCGCAGGGTGGGCGAGTGACTTAGGGACACTCGCGAGCTGGCTTCGGCGGGGAGTCAAGCTGCGCGCGGGAAAGTGCTGCCGGGTGCGGCCTGCCCTTTTCCCACAAGTAGTCCCTGCGTAGTCTTCCTGTGAAAGCCCAGCCGCGCTCTGGACACACCTCGAGCGATGTGTCGCCGAACCGCGGGCGATCCCGGTGCGGTGCGGCGGCGGCAGGCTATGATCGGCGGGCCTCCGGCGGCGGTCGCTGGCGTGGGGAGCCCCTCTCGTGTCCGCGCCCTGTGGGCGAGCGGCCGCGCTTGCCCGCCTGCTATGCGGCGGCCACGGGCGGGGACGGCCCGTAGCGCTCGAAGTGGTGCCGCAGCGCCTGCTCGAGCAGATCCGTGTCGGCCAGGACACGCAGCCAGTGCGGGCCGTTGCGCTTCGCGACCAGGGCGCTGTAGTCGATTTCCGGATCCACGTAGGGCGCCCCGTCGCGCAGCATCGCGTAACTGATGCGCAGGATCTTGTGGGCCACCGCCACCACGGCACGACCGGCGCCTCGGCGCGCGGTCAGGCCCTTCTTGAGCGGGCCGAACTGCGCGTTCCGGGTGCGCGACGCCGCGTGCGCGATCTCGCACAGGATGCGCCGGAGGTAGCGGTTGCCATTGCGCGTCCGGCCGCTGCCCCGCTTGCCTGCGGACTCGCGGTTGCCGGGGCACACGCCGGCCCAGCTCGCCAGCCGCCTGTTGGTTTTCACATTGTCTTGACGGGATCTGGGGTAGTTTTCTCGAATTCCGGCAGGCGGCAATTGGTCCCGTTTCGGAATAATCCGGGAATTGCAGCCGGGGTGCGCAGGGTGAGCGAGCCCTCTTCTTTTGGCAGTAGCGGGGTCTTGCAGTAGCCGAGCCGGCCGAGGGGATGGGCGGGGACCGCGGGGCTGCGGTATGGGGAGCGGGCTGGCAGGCCAGCCTGAGGCGGGAGCCGAGGCACTGCTCAGCCTGCGACCGGTGGGAAGAGTGCCGGGCCACCCCAGGCCCCCACCATTCACAGCCTCTGCAAATCACAAACAATCCGGGAAAACCGGAAATGTCTGCTTCGAATATTCTGAGAATCCGCCGTCAGAATAATCCGAGCGCCTACACCGCCGAGCCGATCCGAAGCGCTCCATTGGGCGCAGGTC
>JAJDWM010000412.1 GCA_022825595.1 Bryobacterales bacterium
AAACTGCCCAAGAGATGTGAAGCATTTTGCCAACCCGTCCAACGCCCCTGGGCCTGCAACGACGAAGTCCCCTTCCGGATGCGACATCAGTGATGTGTAATTGAGATCGATGGCGTACTGGTAGGCGAGAAATGGTCCCAACGTTGGCCAACTGAGCAGAAGGTCGTATGCTTCGTGCAAGCCTCTTGTTCTCTCTAATTGTGTCGGCAATCCGTTGGAGATCATCTTGCGTATCAAATGAAGATGCATGCAACACTTCGAAATGCCAGAGCGCCTGCCGGGCGGCATGATGTACGCGGCCGAATAGATTGGGACTTTGGTACGACGAACATCGAGCAGATCGTTGCAGAGTGAATACTCGAATCTTGACGCTACAGGCAGTCCCATCTTCTCAACGATGTACTCCCAAGTGTCGATCCGATTGAAGACCTTGAAGAGAATGGTCCGGAGGAACAGCGTGTTGCTGCTCGATTCGGGGCCCCTGTAGGCCAGCCGAATCAGGTACTGGCTGACCCGATCCGCGGCACGAAACGTGTTGGTGAACCGATATGCTGACAGAATCGGGTCGGCAGTCCACGGTGCCGGATTCCTGCGCAGTCGTCGTAGGTAGATGAGATGGCGCTCGGCAGCGAAGCGCCAGAGCGTCGAGTATAGCTCCGACGGCTGAGGCCGACTCTGACTCACTATCGGCAGCACGTTACCACACAACGACTCATTTGCACGATACCGCCTCAAAGCTAGCACGGCTTGGGCGGCCGGATGTAGAATGCGATCTTGATTCTATCGATCCCCCCGTACCACAGTGGTTTGATGTGTGGCTGGACCAGATCGGGGAACTGGTCGGGCCGCACTGGGAGCGTCTGAAGACGTAGCGAGAGTAACCTTCTGAGCACGTACAAGTGGCCCTCCGCAAGGCGGAGGCAGATTCGGTGCAGTGTCGCTTCGCTTCGGCTGGTTCAGCGGACTGCGGGCTACTGTTCAGATTGAACCGGAATCACCACCGTCGGCGCCCATCTCGATCAGTGCAAGGCGGCCACCAAGTGCGACGTGTACTTCAAGACTCACCGTGAGCGCCTGCACTTCCCGGAGTGGTGCGCAGTAGGTCTGTGCGTCGTTCCGGCGTGGTCGAGGCGGGCTGCAAGACAACGGCGGTCGTCCGCCTGAAGCGGGCCAGGATGCATTGGACCGTGGACGGTGCCAATGCGGTCCTAGCCCTGCGGTGCAGCATCCTCAGCGGCCGCTTCGAGGACTCTTGGGCACAGTGCGCGGCAGCCGTGACCGATCCCTTCGCTGGCCTCGCCGCGACACTTCCTGAGCATGACTTGGGGAACGGTCAGGACGTTGACGGGCATTCCCGCCCGGGGTGATTCTAGGCGTGAACTGAGCGTAGACCTTGGTGTATTTGAAACAAGGACACCGGGGGCTGTCTCTACGTGAGCGGTTCTGGCGGCCGCGTACGCCCTAGCAGTCCCGCCCTGTCGCCGACACGCTTGCCGCTGGCTGAGATCAGCCCCAACTGCCGTACCACGATAGAGTTGAGCGGTCGTAGGAACTCCACTCGGCTTGCAACTGAAGCCGTAGACATCAATCGGGACGGCGATACGAACTCCGGATCCTGCCCCGCCTCTGGCCCCACCCGGCGTGCGCGCGCAGGGAAGCCTTCCCGACCGCTCTCAACGGCCTCTGGAATCGTCCCGCAGAGCGACGCGGCCACATTGAATCTAGACCGCCTGACACTGTTTGGTCCGCAGATCGCAAAACAGTGTCGTGCACCGCTGTCGGAGTGCCTAATCACTCTTGCGGTTGCCACGCTCGTGAAGGAGAATCAGGAAACCCAATCCTTCTGGAGCGAATGATCGCCACCCCGGGGCGACTTCCGGGGCAACTGGCCAATGGGCGGTGGCAAGCTCAAACCGCTAGCGAGCCGGTGGAGGGGGGGCTGAGAATGGGATTCCACGGGCCGATATGGCGGATCGCGGTGACCGATCCAGACTTGAAGTTCGCACTCACGACGGAGGACTTACCGAACCGCAAACCTAGGGCCTTACCCCATCGGACGGCCGAGACGGGCTTTGAGCGAGTCTTACTGCGATCCGAAGGCAGCGAAGGCGTGATTCTGTGCTGCGGGTGGCGTCGGCCAGCGGAGAGCCTATGAGGTTCTCGCCATCCGCGCGCCGTGGCGGCCCGGCGCGATGCGCTGGAAGCGGGAGAGCTGGGGTTGTGCTTTGCCTCGGGTTGGTCGGCCAGCGCAGATGAGAAAAGGCAAGCCAATGGCTAAGCGCGGAACGACGGACTGGTCCGAGCTTCTCAACCGGCCTGACGTGCTGGTTGTCGGTATCGCGACGAGCCGTCTCGGGCCGGACGCTGAGGTGATGGAGGTCGCGATCCTAGACACGCTTGGCGAGGTGCGCTATCAGGCCCCGGTCCTGCCCGAGGGGCCGATCCATCCAGATGCCAGCGCGTTGCACGACCTGACACTTGAGGGGCTTCGGGAGATGGGTGCGCGCTCGTGGTCGGAGCACCATGAGGCGATCGCCGCTCTGCTACGTGATGCGGATACCGTGCTAGCCTACAACGCCTCGCACATCTCGGAAACCATCGCTAGAACAGCGCAGCGGTGTGGCCTGCATCCGCCCGCGGCACGCTGGCGTTGCCTGATGCTCGACTACGCGGTCTACCAAGCCGCTCCGGATCCCGACCAAGAGCGCGAGCATCAGAGCGATGAGTTGGCTGACCACCTCGAGAATGGACAGGAGCGTCGAGCGCTCGGCGATGCCACGTTGGCGCTGAGCCTGATGAA
>JAJDWM010000603.1 GCA_022825595.1 Bryobacterales bacterium
TCGCGCCGAGCTGGTCCTCATCGCCCCATCGGCCCCAGTTTGAGAGGGACTCCATCCAAGCGTCCACATCAGCCTTGGTGACCGTGGGCTGTCCATTCGCGCAGGCCAAGACGGCCAAGATCGTCGGAAACAACAGCTTTCTCATAGCGTCAATCAGGTTACAGCACGCAAGGCGGGCTCTCGGCCGCTGTCGCTAGATCGCGTCGGCTGCCTAGATCGGCGCTCGCGGAAGGGAGGCGTAGGGAGAACAGACCGACAACTTCCGTGCAATCGGCTACCCCTTACGAGCGCCACTGCAACACCGCGGGGTCGGCGTCTGGTTCCCTAGTTGTACCGTCGGAGCGAATTGCAGCGACTCCGTGTTCCTGCCGGTGGCCAGGTGGCACTGGCGCGCCGGCGCAGGGCGACTGGGGCATCACCGCTCGTAGCCTCGTGCCGCTTGCACGAGGGTAGAGCAAGGAATGGCCTTACGGTGAACCCAACTCCCTCAGTCTCGTTAAGCTCAGACGTATGTCTTTGGCGACTTCGGCAACTTCTCGTGCAACTTTGGTCTCGAGGCCGCTTTCCTGCCGCAAGGCGGTGACCAAGGGGAACAAGCGGTTCACGGCTGGAGACTCCTCAACCAACGCAAGGACGCGCTTGGGTCCGAATCGGACCGTGAATGCCAATAGCCCTTCGATACTCATCGATGGGAGGACCTCGAACCTTGGCAGCAGTTCGAGCATCGCAGCAAGTTCAGACGCGTAGCCGAGTTCGTTCTGGCAGGCAAAGTAGCCTTCTGCTCGAAGGAGGTGAGCAAGAACGAGGCTATCAGTTGGTTTAGCAGAGAATTCCCTTAGCACCCTGCCTGCTGTGCTTATGGCGGCCTCTGATTGACCCGTTCGCAACTCCGCTTTCGCCTTTTCGAGAAGTGTGTTACCCACCATTTCAAGGATCGGTGCAGACGTGCTTCCGCTGAACCGGTCGCTGAAGTCTTCAATCGCAGCGTATCCCTCCTCGAGGCGGTCCGCTCGCACTAGCGAAGTGCCCCTATTCGCGTAGGCTGGGGCCAAGAGTTCGTCCATCTCTGGTGAATCGTGCGAGGAAAACCTGCGGATCACAGATTCGTAGGCATCCAGAGCTTCGCGGGGTCTGTCTAGGCATTCGAGCATAACTCCGCGGTTCGTGGAGGCCGCTGCCAAGTGGTTGGCAATGTCCGGTGGGGTACCATCACTTTCGAAACGCTTGAGCAGGTCTTCAAAACAAGCGAGAGCGTCTTGGAAGCGGCCACTGTCCGCCATAGCCCCTCCCTTGTGGAGAATCGCCGTGGCTACAGGCTCAGCGACTTCCGGCACTGGGCTCGACCCGAAGCGAGCGACCACCGCATCGTATCCGGCACACGCGTCTTCAGTCCGTCCTCCCTCTTCCAGCACCTTGGCCTTCGCCAGTAGGGCCCGCGCGACAGGCTCCTGCACCTCGTCGGCATCGCTGGACCCGAATCGTTCGAACACCTGTTCAAAGACGGCAACCGCCTCCCTTGGCCGGTTCAGTTCCGCGAGAGCCACGCCCTTGTTGTAGAGCACCTGCGACCGCTGCTTGTCGGTCGCCTCCGAATCACCCCGCTCGAAGCGATCCGAAAACGCCTCGCTGACCGAAACGATCTTCGTGTCGCGCCCTAGTTGGGCCAACACGGCAACCTTGTTGGCGAGTATCTCGGCGATCGTCGTCGAGATCTCGGGACCGTTGAGGGCCTCGTACCGATTCAGTGCCGCATCACAGACGCCGAGCGCGTCCTCAGGGCGCCCGGAGCGGGCCAGGGCGACCGACTTCGCGGATAGCGCGTTCGCCATAAGGCGGGAAGAGTTGGGCGTGTCCAAGTCGACAAGAAGGACTTGGACCTTTTCGCAGACGGCAATCGCCCTGTCATACTGCCCGTCCTTGAGTAGTTGAGCGGCCTTGGCCACAAGGTTGCCCGCCCTCGATTCACGGGGGTCGGCAGTCATTTTGGATGTCCCAGTGGCTTCGAGGGCCTTGGTTACCCTGGCCTTCGCATTCGAAGTTGCCCCACCAGCGCCGAGAGTCATCCCCAGTCCAGCCATTCCACCCTTGCGGCTCGTCTTGTCAGTCAGGAGTTGAAGTGCCTGCTTCATCGCTGCTAGGAGCTTCCCTTCGGCGGCTCTCGTCTTCGCAGCGATCCGCTCACGGATACCGACGAGCTCCGAGTGGGAATAGAATGCCGTCATGAAGTGGACCAATGCTTGGACCACCCGATTCATGCCCCTCCCGCGTCGTAACAGGTAGTAGATGTTGTACATGCGCTCGGCAAGGTAGTACTCCTTTCGCCGAGGGGTGCCACCCGCGTGGATGACCGCGCCCCGATCAACCAGCCGTCTCAGGATCGCGCTGCAGTGGCTGGTTCTCAGTCTCGACCTAGCCGAGACCTGCCTCGCAGTTGCGGGCTTCCAGAGCCTTGCCAGAGCCAAGTAGACACGTCGATCCTGGACGCCCAAGGCTTCGAGATGGCTTCGGAAGTACTCAGTGTGGTCGTCGACTAGACTCAACAGATTGTCCATGAGTTCGTGGAATGACAGCCGCGAGCCAAACTCGGCGACAATCGCGACTAGGCGGGGACTTCCTCCGGTGAGTATCTCGAGCGACCGAATCGCTTGAGTGTCCGCATCACGGTCCGAGACGCTCCTCCACAAGACAGCGCAGGACTCGGTGTCAAGGCGCTTTAACGTATGCACCTGGAATAGCTCGTAGAGTGCTCGCTCCGAGTTCTCGATCTCCTCGAATCGGCTGGTCGCGCTCCCCATCAGGAGTATTCCAGGTTCACACTGCAGGGTCTTCCGCAGTTGCCACCCGACCCCGGGATCACCAATGTCGTCGAACAGGGTGTTCAGATTCTCGACAAACAGCACCAAGCGCTTTCCTAGGCTGTCGGCGAAGTCCAGAATCGCCGCGAGGCAGAAGTCGGCGAGGATCCGGTCGTCCGCGACGGTCTGCAGTTCCTCGTAAGTGCGCTTGAGGTCGGTATCGGTTTCAACGTGCGATGCCTGGTCGGCAAGTTGCAGAAGGCACTCAAGCCAGAATTCGCCGCAAGTGGAGACTTCGTAGATCTCTTCGGGGAACACTACAGGAAACCACGCTTCGCGCAGAGCCGCGTCCCTCCTGACTTCGGCTGCGACACGCAGCAGCAGGGTCGTCTTTCCCGAGCCCCGGGGCCCGATCACGATTGCATGGGGATTCGAGTTTCCCGTGCTCTCCTGGAGCGCTTCGACCAGAAGTGCGAACTCGCCGATCCGCACGCAGAAGGAATCCACGAGTTCTTGGTCGGTGAGGAATCCCGGATTGTATTTCTTGATCTTGCGGTTCATGTGGCTCTCGTTGCAGGCTCCTAGGTTCCGGAGAGAGGATGGATCGGCAGGCCTTGCCTAGCGCGCTGCCAGTCTTCCAGCAGCCCCGACGTGAAACAATAGCCCTCACGGCGCTTGTCGAAGTAACCGTCCTGTTCGAGTACGTCCAGCACGAACGGGAGCGAATCTGCGGCCGGGTCATGGGCCGCATCCAAGATCCGCCTGTAGTCTTTGATCGATTGCGGTCGGAGCAGTCCTCCCCTCGCAGCACGCGCCAGCAGTTCGAGGGCGACCGTGAATCTGTTGGGGCCCAGCACAAGCTTCAGCCGATCCTCAAAGTGGTCCATGTCGATTCGACCCCTTGCCCCGAGCATGTCCTCGCGATAGGCCCTGTCAGCGTCCTCAAGGGTGGCCTCGGATCGGCGTGCGATTGTCAAGCGCCTGTGGAGAGCGTCAAAGAACTGCTGGACATGGTGGGGAATGCAGGATCTCAGGCGATCGCAGACCACGTCTCGGACCTCGCGGGGAAGGTGCACGTGGTAGGACGCCGCGAGGGCTGCCAAGCACTCGGAAGCTGTCGACCTGCTCCAAGGCTTCAGTTCGAAATTGGAGAAGACGTTCATCGCCGCGCTCAGTCCAACCCGCCTGAGGATCGGCGCGATCCCAACGCTTCCCGACACGATGAAGCAAAGTCGGCCGCGGTGCTCTTGGGCGTTCCGCCGGAACCACGAAAGGAACTCATCCGCCGCTGCAACATCCTCGGCTTGCTGCCGGTCGGACCGTCCCTTGAGGATTCTGTTGATCAGCAGCGGCAGCTCGTCGATTGCGAGCACCACCAAGTCGCTGCCCCTTGTCAGGTCTCTCAACAACCGATCCCCCTTCCGCTTCCAGTTGCCGACGTGGATGTCCGCCCGGAGGTGGAATCGCATCTCCTCGTACTGCCCTCCCACTTGGATGTTTCTGAACCTTGCCAATAGAGCGCGAGGAGACTCCAAGGCCCTCCGTCGAATCGATCTCAGGGACCGAGATGCCACTGAGATCTCCACGATCGCGTCCGCAGGATCCCTTGCATCTTCGAGGTCCACGAAGCATGTCTTGATTCCAGGGCTGCCATTCAGACCCCGGAGCAGTTCGCGGACGAGGCTAGTCTTGCCCATCCGCCGCTGGGCTGTGAGCAGGGTGTGGGTCCCATCCTGGACATACTCCCGCAACGCGGCAATTTCGTCCTCGCGGTTGAAGAATCGGTCGCCGTCGACCCAATTTCCAACGGTCTTCTTAAGCATTCGTCCTCCTTAAGCCCAACTGGCTCCCAATGTTTTTGTTGCCAACAATTATATTGGCACAAGTCGGGGGGATCGTCAAGCGGTTGCCAGCTCGAGAGCGCGAATTGACCGATCCGGGCCCTCCCATGCGCCGTCCGACCGGAGAGTACCCGTAACTGCGAGACGCATCCTGAGGGTGTGCGGGGGACCAAGTGGAGGCTCCCTGCCGGGAGTTTCGAGGGATCCACGGCCTTCACGCTGCTCATCTTCAAGCTCCTCGTCGCCTTGGCTGTGTCTCTGGCGGTCGTGCGGCTCATTGGCCGTTTGAACGCCTCGATCCTTCGTCGAGTCGTGGCCGAGCAACTAAGCGGGTCCCGGCACCTACCTTTCCGGGCTCGGGAAGTGTATTGGCGGTGTCTCCGGAGGGGTTCAGGCCGGAAGCTGAAACGCTACGAGTCGGCACTTCGGAGGGACGGAGAAGTGCCCGTGCCCTCGCCGGAACGATGGAATCCAGAGGTGTCCTTAGTGACCACCGGAATTGCGGCAAGGGCCTAGCCCGAGACCTCGACATCGCGGACGAGGCGCACCTGCACTTCCCGCACCGCAATGACCTACCGGCCCCCTCAGAACGCTGTTGCACAGACATGGATCACTCGTCCGCCGCCCCAAACACGCCGACTGGATTCCTAGCCCTCCATGAGCCGAAGGGCCGTTGTCTAGGCGGCGGTTGAACGGGTCGGCGCCACCCACATACACTCGGTACGTGGCGCCTGTCCGGCGCCCGACCCCCGAACTATGGGACAGAAGGAGGCACAGGCATGAGCAAGGTGCGCGTCGCCGTGATAGGAACCGGCTTTGTGGGCAGGGTCCACGTAGAGAACATCCGTCGCCAGACGGATGCCGAGATCGTCGCGATTGCCGACCAGAACGACGAGTTGGCCGCGAGCTTCGGAGGGGCCTTGGGCATAGCCCGCGCCACCGGCGACTACCGCGAACTGCTGGCCGACGCGTCGATTGACGCGGTCCACATCTGCACGCCGAACCACACGCACTTCCCGATCGCGCGCGACGCGATCAGCGCCGGCAAGCACGTGATCTGCGAGAAGCCGCTGGCCATGACGTCGCAGGAGGCAGCCGCCTTGGTGGACTTGGCCCGCGAGAAGGGCGTTGTCAACGCGACCAGCTACAACCTGCGCTTCTACCCCAATGCGGCGCAGATGCGCCGCATGGTGGCCACCGGAGAAGTGGGCGAAGTGCTCGCGATCCAAGGCACATACTCCCAGGATTGGCTGTTCTACGACACGGACTACAACTGGCGCCTGGAGCCGGAGGTCGGCGGCGTGTCGCGCGCAATGGCCGACATCGGCTCCCACTGGTGCGACTTGGCGGAGCACGTCACAGGCAGGCGCATCCAGGCCGTTTGCGCCGAATTGGCCACGTTCCACCCCGTGCGAAAGAAACCGAAGCGGGCCATCGAGACATACGCCGGCAAGATGCTGAAGCCGGAGGACTACGAGGACCGGCCCATCTCGACCGAGGACTTCGGCGCCATCCTGCTGCGCTTCGACGGCCGCATGCGCGGGGCGCTGACGATCAACCAAGTGGCCGCCGGCCGAAAGAACCGCCTGCTGATGGAGGTCTACGGCACGAAGCGCGGCCTGGCTTGGGACGGGGAGCGGCCCAACGAGCTCTGGATCGGGCGCCGCGACGGCAACAACGAGCTGCTGGTCAAGGATCCCTCCCTGCTGGAGGCGGAGGCCCGCTCGTTCGCGGACCTGCCCGGGGGGCATGCCGAAGGCTATGCCGACACCTTCAAGCAGTTCTTCCGGCGCTTCTACGCCGCCTGCCGAGACCGGTCCCGAGCGTCGGAGATCCCAGGCTTCGATGCCGGCCTTCGTCAGCTCAGGCTCGTTGAGGCAGTGCTCCGCAGCAGTGCCGAGGGCGGCTGGGTCGAACCAGAGTGAGCGCGCATCTCTTGTAAGATGGCCATTCATGGCCGCTCTCAGTCCGCTGCAAGTAGGGTTAATGTTCTGGACCGGCGGCGTCCTCGGGGAAGACGCCACCCCGGAGGACATCGCCGCCTCTGTCGCGTCACTCGGGGTCACCTGCGGGCAGCTCGGGGTGCACGGCGGAGCCGACCTGAGCACCGACTCTGCCCGTCGCTGGAGGGCGGCCCTGGACAGCAGCGGCATCGAAGTGGTGACCGCATTCATGAACTTCGAGGGCGAGAGCTACGAGAGCATCCCGGTCTGCACGGCCACCGTCGGATTCGTGCCGCGCAAAACCCGCCACGAGCGGGAGGAGCGAGCACTGCAGATCTCGGACTTCGCAAAGGTCTTGGGAGTGCCCGGGATCGCGGCGCACATCGGCTGTTTGCCGAAGGATCCGGAGGACCCCGATCACGTCGCCGTGCTGGGGCTTGTCCGACGCATCTGCGACCGCTGCGCTAGGAACGGCCAGACTTTCGCGCTGGAGACTGGGCAGGAGCCGGCAGCCGAGCTGCTCGATTTCCTGCATGCGGTCGACCGGCCCAATCTGGGAGTGAACTTTGACCCTGCCAACATGATTCTGTACGGTTCCGGGGAGCCGATGGAGGCTCTCCGAACTCTTGGTGCCCACGTAGTGACGGTGCACTGCAAGGACGGGACTTGGCCCAAGGCCAAAGGTGAGTGGGGCTGTGAGACACCCCTCGGGAGCGGAGACGTCGGGATGGAAAGATACGTCGAGACCCTGCGGGCGGTCGGCTACACGGGCCCTCTCGTCATCGAGCGAGAGATCGTCGGCGAGGAGCAGAGAGCGGATATCCGCCAAGCCGTGGCGCTGCTGCGACAAATCGCGGGCTAACAGCCCACGACGCACGGGCAGCCCTCGTCGGCCCACCTACTGGAATTCCCTCCTATCTCATCGGTCTCATCGGGAGAGACGCCCCGTCCCGCCGACACTGCACCTCGGCGCGAGCCGACCCTGCGTGCAATCGGTGGTGTGCTGCCAGAGCGACCGTTGGAGCCGGGTCCGGCCAAAGTCGCCGATCGCCCCGCGATCGGCACGGAGCGCTGCCGGTGGCGTGGCTCACATCCCGCCGCCCGTGCCCGGTCTGATGGGATCGACCATGGCGGGTGCCTTCTGGTGAACCGCCTGGTTGCCCATTCCCAGAGAATGGCCGGAGCGGCCTGCCTGTGCGTTACGATTCCACGAGGACGGGACGTGCCGGAGTGAGCAACGGGTGGCAGTTCGACCCCTTGGTGCGGGAGTGGTTCGAAGGAAAGTTCGGAGAGCCGACAGACCCGCAGGCAGAAGGCTGGAAGGCGATTGCGTCCGGCAGGGACGTTCTGGTGTCCGCACCCACGGGCTCCGGGAAGACACTCGCCGCGTTCCTGATCTGCTTGGACGGGTTGGTGCGACGTGCGCGGCGAGGGACTCTCCAAGACCGCACCGAGGCACTGTACGTCTCGCCGCTGAAGGCCCTCAGCAGCGACATTGCGAAGAATCTCGAAGGACCGCTGTCGGAGATCCGCAGCCTGGCCGAGAAGCGGGGCACTCCCCTCCAGCCCATACGGACGGCCGTCCGCACCGGGGACACTCCCGCCTACGCTCGCCAGAAGATGCTCAGCGAGGTGCCCCATGTTTTGGTCACGACTCCGGAATCCCTGTTCATACTGCTGACCGCCGATCGCAGCCGGGCGCTCGTTCGCACTGCCCGGACACTGGTCGTCGACGAGATACACGCGGTCGCCGGCAACAAGCGCGGATCGCATCTTGCGCTCACCCTCTCGCGACTGGACAGGCTGTGCCGGGGGGAGAGCGGCAGGCGGCCGCAGAGGATTGGCCTCTCGGCGACCGTGCGACCAATGCGCGAGGTCGCGCGGTTCCTTGTAGGCGGGACAGGCTCGGGAGAGCGTGACTGCGAAATCGTCCGGTTCGGGCACAGGCGGGAGATGGACGTGTCGGTGGTATTGCCGCAGGAACCTCTCGGGGCCGTGGCGACGAACGAGCAATGGGAGGAGACGTACGACACTCTCGCCGGGCTGGTGATGGCCCACCGGACCACCCTGATCTTCGTGAACACCCGGCGGCTCTCCGAGCGCGTCGCTCACCGGCTCGTCGAGAGGCTGGGCCCGGACGCAGTCCTACCGCATCACGGCAGCCTCTCCCGGAAACTGCGGATCGAGGCCGAGGACCGGCTCAAGAATGGACTCCTCCGCGCTGTGGTGGCTACGGCGTCCTTGGAACTTGGTATCGACGTCGGCTCGGTTGACCTAGTCTGCCAAATCGGGTCCCCGCGCTCAATCTCCGTGGCCCTTCAGCGGATCGGCCGCTCGGGTCACTGGGTCGGCGCATTGCCCAAGGGCCGGTTCTTCCCGCTTACCCGGGACGGGCTTGTCGAGTGCGCTGGGCTGGTCCGCGCCATTCGAAACGGCGACCTGGACCGCCTCGAAATCCCGCAGGCGCCGCTCGACCTGCTCGCCCAGCAGATGGTCGCCGCTGTGGCGTGCGAGGAGCTGGGAGAGGAAGAGCTGCTGGCGCTGGCTAGGGAGGCTCACCCCTATCGCGCGCTGAGCCGAAAGGACTACGGCGACGTCTTGGGCATGGTGGCCGCAGGTGTGGCTCCGTCACGAGGCCGTCACGGCGCGTATGTTCACAGGGACCGCGTCCATGGACGACTGCGGCCGCGCCGTGGCGCCCGGCTAGCGGCGATCACTTCGGGAGGGGCGATCCCAGACACGGCCCAGTACCTCGTGGTGGCCGAACCGGAAGGCGGAGCAGTGGGCATGGTCGACGAGGACTTCGCGGTCGAGAGCAGCATCGGGGACGTTTTCCTGCTGGGAACGACCTCGTGGCGGGTCCGGCGGGTCGAAGCCGGCCAGATCCGCGTGGAAGACGCCCGGGGTGCGGCCCCGACCGTCCCGTTCTGGCTCGGCGAAGCTCCGGGACGGACGCCAGAACTCTCCTCCCACGTGTCCGCGATCAGGGAGCGGGTCGATGGCTTGGAATCGGGGAGCTCCGACCGATCGGGCGCATACCGATTCCTGACGGAGGAATGCGGGCTGGACCGAGAGGGAGCAGGGCAGGTAGTCGACTACATCGCAGCGGGGCGGAGCCTGCTGGGAGTCGTTCCCTTGGCCAAGCGGATCGTGGCCGAGCGGTTCTTCGATGAGTCGGGAGGAATGCAGCTTGTGATCCACTCACCGCTGGGTGTGAGGATCAACCGCGCATGGGGGCTTGCCCTGCGCAAGAGGTTCTGCCGGTCCTTCAACCTCGAATTGCAGGCCGCCGCGACGGACGACGGCGTCCTGATCTCCCTCATGGAGCAGCACTCTTTCCCTCTGGACCTGGTCTTCGGATTCGTCCAAGGCCCAACCCTCGAGCACGTGCTTACCCAAGCCCTGCTCGACTCCCCCATGTTCACGGCGCGTTGGCGGTGGAACGCCTCTCGTGCTCTGGCGGTCCTGCGCTTCGCGGGCGGGCGGAAAGTCCCGCCTCCGATCCAGCGCATGCGGTCTGACGACCTCTTGGCGGCGGTCTTCCCGGATCAGGCTGCCTGCGCGGAGAACCTCTCTGGCGAGATTCGCGTGCCCGATCATCCGCTGGTGAGGGAGACGATCGGGAATTGCCTCCAAGAGGCGATGGACCTCCGGGGCCTGGCCCGCTTGTTGGACTCGATCCGGGCAGGCCGGACCCGCGTAGAAGTCCGCGAAACGCCCGAGCCGTCGCCGTTCTCCCACGAAATCCTCAACGCGAGCCCCTACGCGTTCCTGGACGACGCCCCGCTGGAAGAGCGCCGGGCCCGGGCCGTTCAGATGAGGAGGACTCTGGACGCGAAGCAGCTGGCAACGAACGCCGCACTCGACCCTCGGGTGATCGAAGATGTGGAGCGCACCGTCCAGTGCACGGTCCGGGATCCGGACGAGATGCATGACGCGCTGCTCTCGCTAGTCGCGCTGCCCGAGCGTGAGGAGTGGAGCGACCACTTCAGTGCGCTGGTCTCCCAGGCAAGAGCGACCACGCTGAGGGTCGGCGGCCGGGCGTTCTGGGTCTCGGCAGAGCGGCTTGAGCTGGCCTCGCGCATCTATCCCGGGGCCGGTGCTTCTCAAGGGCTCGCAGCGGTGGCTCCGGAGCAGCCGCTGCCGGACAGCCGGCAGGGCTGCGTGGCCGAAATGCTGCGCGGCTGGTTCGACTGCACAGGGCCGAGCACGGCTGGCTTCATGGCGTCAAGCCTGCAACTTCCCGCGTCTGTCGTTCAGGCGGCCCTGGCGCAGCTTGAGGCAGAGGGCGTAGTCTTGCGGGGGCGATTCAAGGACGTGTCCGAGGCCGCGGAGGTCGAGTGGTGCCACAGGAGGATCCTTGCGAGGATCCATCGTCAGACCCTGACGCGCCTCAGGCGTGAGATCGAGCCCGCGACAAGCGCAGACATCATGCGCTTCCTGTTCCGCTGGCAGCATGTGATGCCCGGAAGGAGGCTCCACGGCACAGACGGCACGCTGCAAGTCCTCAGGCAGCTGCAAGGTTTCGAGATTCCCGCGGCCGCGTGGGAGTCTGGGATTCTGCCGGCGAGGGTCGAGGACTACAAGGCGGCCCACTTGGACCGTCTCTGCCTCTCCGGCGAAGTCCTGTGGGGCAGGATGTCCCCGCACCCCGCCTTCGCTCGCCCAGCGACCCCCGATAGGTCGCGAGGCGGCGTCCGCCGGCGTCGCGTTCGGCCCACTCGCTCGGCCCCGGTCACCTTCGTGCTCCGCGAGGACGCGGAATGGCTGCTTCCCTTCCTGCGTCATGGCGCCGAGGCCTCCGATGGGCCGCTTTCTTGGCCCGCCCAAGACGTCGCGAAGTGCCTCAGGCGCCGGGGCGCGTGCTTCTTCAGCGACTTGGTGCGGCTGACCGGCAGGCTCCCGAGCGAGGTCGAGGAGGCCCTCTGGGAACTGACTGCCGCCGGTTCCGTGACAGCCGACGGCTTCGACAACCTCCGCGCGCTGATCGATCCAAAGCGCCGGGGTGGGACCGGGCGGGGGCGACTTGGCCGACCTCGGCACGCCCCAGGTAGGTGGACCCTGCAGGCGGAAGCAGTGCCGCATGACGACGGCATCGGCCAGGAGCGCCAGTACGAGCTCTTGGCAGGGCAGCTGCTGCAGAGGTGGGGCATCGTGTACCGAGACATGGTCCGCCGCGAGCTGGTCCTTCCGCGGTGGCGCGGTGTTCTGAAGGCACTGCGCCGCTTGGAGGCCCGAGGCGAGATTCGCGGAGGACGGTTCGCCCAGGCGTACTGCGGCGAGCAGTTCGCCCTTCCCGAGGCCCTAGAGCTCCTCCGCTCTGTCCGGCGGAGCGGGGCGGGGGATGAACCTGTCGAGCTCGGCGCCGCAGACCCGCTCAATCTCACGGGAGTCGTGCTTCCGGGGCCGCGGTGCAGCGTGAGCTCGCGGGACGTTCTGCGGTTTCGGGGAGGCGTTCTCGACCCAAGGCCCGACACCTCCTCGCTTGCAGTCGCCTGAGCTCGCTGGCCTGACGGGACCCGGAGGCGCTCGATAAGCGACCGACCGATTCTCCCGACTGGATCACCGTCCGGAATCGAGAGCCATTGATCGCGTTGTGCAGCGATTCGAGACTCTCGGTAGTCGCGCCGCAATCGATGGGCTTCGTCCGACCTCAAGCCGACAGCGTCTCGCTGGGCGAGGGCCGCGGGAATGCGATGGTCCACCGCAGGCTTGCACACGACGGAGGCGAGTGGGAGAGCGACTTTCCCTCGCCAGAACCCGGAGTTCAATGCGGTGTGGTTTCGCCCTCTCGTGCGACCCGACTGGAACGCGCCAGCCTTCGCGACCGAATGGTGCGGCCCTACCGGTCGTCATTGCTGGTTGTCGCCTTCCCGCCCCTGTGTCTCTCGGCAGCTCAACTGTGGCGCTAGGATGGTGGGCTGGAGGCACGAAGTCGCGACGGAGTTTGACGATTGGAGAGACCGCGGTTCGCTGATTGCGATCGAGAAGGGACATCCGGTGGGTCACAGAAGTCTCTCAGCTGGGCGACCGACGTTCGGCCTTCGACTCTGGAGGCATAGACGCGGCAGTTCGCCGTCGGCAAGTTGTTTCTCCTCGCGTTGGCAGGTCACGGCGTTGCCTGTGTTGCCTGTCCGTGCCTTTGCGATCTCGACGATGGAGGTCGCTTGGTGAGCCGGAGTAGTGGTTCGCAGCGACACGGAGCTGTCACGGCCAAACTGAACACACACCCCGAAACAAACCCCGTAAACATCCGAGACTGACTCGGTCGGCGACGGCCCAGTCCACGTCGCAGCGAAGAAACCCGGTGAGCTCAAGCATGGAACCCCATGACGTCCGCTACGAGCCCGACGAGCGGCCCCCTCTACCGATCACGGTCGGGCTCGGAATCCAGTACGCGATCCTCTGCATCGCCAGCGTGATCCTGACGCCAACCGTGATGATCACCGTCGCCGGGGCGGGCGATGACTACCTGTCTTGGGCGGTGTGCGCAGCGCTCGTTATAAGTGGCGTAACAACGGCGATCCAAGCGCGCAAGGTGGGACGCATCGGCGCTGGCTACATCCTGGTCATGGGGAGCACTGGCGCGTTCCTCGCGGTGAGCGTGACGGCCCTCGAACAGGGCGGTCCCGGAATGCTCGCGACGCTCATAATCGCGTCTGCGCTGGTTCAGTTCGTCCTAGCGGCGAGGATGGCCTTTCTTAGGCGGGTCTTCACGCCCACGGTCGCCGGCACTGTACTGTTGCTCATCCCCGTGACCCTCTCCCCCCTCATCGTCCGGAAGCTGGGCGAAGTGCCCCCGGACGCCTCGCCCGCCGCTGGCCCCGTCATCGCCGGAGTGACGCTGCTGGTCATGATCCTCGTCCCGCTTCGAGCCTCTGGACTGCTGCGCCTCTGGGCACCGGCTTTCGGCATCGTCGCTGGCTGCCTCACCGCCCGGCTTGCGTTCGGGATGTACGACACTTCGACGGTCTGGGATGCGCCGTGGATCGGGCTGCCCCAGTTGGCCTATCCCGGCGTCGACCTGAGCTTCCGGCCGGAGTTTTGGGCTCTCTTGCCGTCATTCATCATGGTGACGCTCGTGGGCGCGCTTGACACCCTCGGAGACGCGATCGCGATCCAGCGGGTTTCTTGGCGCAAGCCGCGCGCCATCGACTTTCGGTCCATCCAAGGCGCGATCGCAGCAGACGGGCTGGGCAATCTGCTCTCCGGCCTCTCGGGGACGGTTCCGAATACCACCTACGGCATGAGCATCAGCGTCGCCGAGCTCACCGGCGTCGCCGCCCGACGCATCGGGGTCTGCGTCGGTATCGTCTTCGTGGCGCTCGCGTTCCTGCCGAGGTTTATCGGCCTGATCGTAGCGATTCCGGGGCCGGTCGTCGGGGCATACTACATCGTCATCGGCGGCCTGATCTTCGTCTTTGGGATGAAGATTCTGCTGCAGGAGGGCCTGGACTATCGCAAGGGCCTCGTGGTGGGCGTCGCGTTCTGGATCGGGCTCGCGTTTCAGTTCGACTGGATCTATCCGGAGTACTTCCAGGGCATATGGGCAGAACTCCTTGGCAACGGCATGACCGTCGGCGGCTTCACCGTGATCCTGCTCGCCATGTTCGGGGAGCTGGTCGGGGGGCGCCGGTCGCGCCTGAAGACCCAACTCACGCCCGAGATCTGGTCGGAGATCGATGACTTCATGGTCAGGTTCGCCGCAAGCAAGGGCTGGGATGAGGATATGGAGGGGCGCCTACGCGCTGTGGGAGAGGAGACAGCGCACATTCTCATGCGTTCAGATGCGGACGAGGGGGCGGACGCACCGAAACGACGTCTGCTCCTGATCGCCGGCAGCGACGGCGACGCCGCCGACTTGGAGTTCATCGCGACGACCCATGAAGCGAACATCGAGGATCAGTTGGTAATGCTCAGCGAAGGGGCGCCGAGCTTCGGAGCAGAGACCCCGCTCAGGCTGCTCCGCCACTACGCCTCGTCCATACGCCACCAGCAGTACCACGACATCGACGTCCTGTCGATCCGCGTGGAGAGCGCCGCACAGCCGAGCAGGGGGATCGACTAGGGGGATCGATGCCCCGATCGGGATGACCCCAACCCGTCCGCCAGCGTGTGCCGATAGCCGCTGCTGACGATTGCGACCTGGGCCGACGGTCTGCCCAGGCGCTCCGTCTCCACCCTCTCCACAACCCGAAGGACGTTGCGGGCCCCTGTGCGTCCACTCGACCGTTGCCGATGTTGACCTCGAACAGCAGCCCAGCGGCCATCGCAAGTCTGCACGATAGCGTGCGCACCCAAGCCGCCCGTCTCCCGCTATTGAGACGTGACGGGATCGGCGGCTGGTCAGACCTCCGCGAATACGTACGCGGAGAGTTCCGCCGAAGCTGTCCGCACCCTGTGAAACTACGACCGCGGCGGCTCGGGCGGCGGGCGCCAAAGAAGGAACTCGCCGTCGGCTGCCTGGAGGACCTGTCTCAGGCTGTGGGCTCGAGCAAGGCAACGGGATTGACCCGACCTTGCGCCTACCCGACAGGTTCCGAGACTGCGGTTGGGCTACCCGTTGCAACAGGAGATGGGAAGAGCGAACGATCACAAGTGGATTGCAGTAGACGGGCCCGCATCAACAGCTGGGGGTGACCGGCACCATGAGACGCCGTTCATTGCCGTCCGAGGGCAGCCTTCCGGAGCCGCCCCAGAGTGCCGATGTTCCCCGTATTTCGTCCAAACCCCGTGTGACGCAACCCGGTTGTCGCTAGAGTCTTAGGAAGGAGGTCTGCCGCCGGCGAGCAATGCGGAGAGGTCTGGACAGGAGCACGGCAGTAGTCGGGCTGGGCGCACTCCTTGCCGCAGCGCCCCTGACGCCGATTGCCGCGGCCACAGCGGAAGAGCACTTCGAACGCAGCGTCCGGCCGCTGCTGGAGGCCAAGTGTGCGGCCTGCCACGGGCCGGCCACTCTTATGGGTGGCTTGGACCTGACGAGCGCCTCGGGCCTAGCGCGCGGCGCGGATTCCGGACAGGTAGTGGTCCCGGGCCAGCCGGGTGACAGCCAACTGATCCTGGCCGTGGAATACGGGTCCGACATCAGGATGCCGCCCACGGGCAAGCTGCCAGCGCACGAGATCGCCGTCCTGCGAGATTGGATCCTGCAGGGCGCCATCTGGCCCGGCGGGCCGGATGCGCATGAGGCCGGGTCGCGGAGCACGCACTGGAGCTTCCAGCCGATTCGCGACGCCCGCCTGCCCGCCGTGAGAGCAAGGAGCTGGGTCAGGACGCCGGTCGATGCCTTCATCCTTGCCCGGCTCGAGAGCGAGGGTGTCCGACCGGCTCCCTCCGCGGGCAAGCTGGACTTGCTGCGGCGAGTGAAGTACGACCTGCACGGCCTGCCGCCCAGCCATGAGGAGACGCTCGCCTTCTTGGCAGACGACAGCCCGGACGCCTTCGAGCGGCTGGTGGACCGTCTGCTCGCTTCGCCGCGGTATGGAGAGAAGTGGGGACGCCACTGGCTGGACGTCGCACGCTACGCAGAATCCTCGGGGCTGGACGACGACATCAAGTTGCCGCACGTGTGGCGGTATCGCGATTATGTGATCGAGGCGTTCAACGAAGACCTGCCGTTCGACCGATTCATCCTTGAACAGCTCGCCGGCGACCTGTTGCCCGCTGACCCGCCAAGCACCGTCAACCGGAGGGGCATCGTCGCAACGGGGTTCCTCGCCGTGGGGCCAAAGCCGCTCGTCCAGCAGGACAAGGTCCAGTTGCGCTACGACGTCGTGGACGAGCAGATCGATGCCGTCAGCAAGGCATTCCTTGGCCTCACCATCGCCTGTGCCCGCTGCCATGACCACAAGTTCGACCCTATTTCGATCCGGGACTACTACTCGCTGGCGTCAATCTTCGCGAGCATCCGGAACTTTGAGGAAATCGACGTGCTCGTCTCGAAGGTGCACTTCGAGCCGCTCGTGCCCAGGGCCGAATACGAAACCTACAGAGAGAACGGCAAGAAGGTCGAGAACCGCGAGGAGTGGATCGAGGCCGCGGTGGAGCTCGCCGTGTACCGGGAAGTTGTCGAGGTGTCTGGCCCCCGGCTGGCCGAGTACATGCTGGCAGCCCGTAGAGTCTACGCCGACGGCGAGGACTGCGGAGCTGTCGCCGCGGAACATGGCATCAGCAGCCCTATGCTGCAGCGGTGGGTCGCATACTTGCGCCCGGCGGACGTGCTTCGCCTCTATCTGGGGCCTTGGTACGAGGCGCCTCTGGACCGGGCGGGACCCTTGGCGGAGTCCTACCAAGACCGGTTCCTTGGACGGGGCCGGGCCGAGATCGCCGTGCTGAAGTCTTGGCTCGAAGAAGCGGCCAAGGCCATCCGGGCCGACGAAGATCCCCCCGAGCGGGATCGATTCTCCGCCTCGGACGATCGGCTGTTCGCTGAAGTAGCGTTTCGGGCGGACCAGATGGGTGAAGGCGCCGCGGACATCGACGGTCCGTTCTCTGTGGCCAAGGGGGAGCGCGAGAATCTCCTGAGCGAAGGCGAGAGGAACTCAATCGAGGCGATGCGTCGGGAGATCGAGATTCTCAAGGCCAAGGCGCGACCGGAGCCAGACATGGCGTATGCCGTCAAGGAGGGCGAGAGCGTCGAGCAGCGCGTATTCCTTCGCGGGAGCTACCGCAGCCCGGGAGATCCCGTGCAGAAGGGCTTTCCGGCCATCCTGGCCGGCGACAGCCCGCCCCGGATCACGGCAGGCAGCGGCCGGCCTGAGCTGGCCCGCTGGCTTGCGCAGCCCGCAAACCCACTCACGGCGCGGGTGGCTGTGAACCGGTTGTGGCTATGGCACTTCGGGCAGGGCCTCGTCCGGACGCCCAACAACTTCGGCATCCGCGGCCAGCCGCCGACGCACCCGGAACTGCTGGACTACCTGGCCCGACTCTTCATCGAGAGCGGCTGGTCTGTCAAGTCCGTGCACAGGATGATTCTGGCTTCCAGCACCTATCGCATGAGCGCCGACCCCGCCGAGGAAGCGCTTCGAGCCGACCCGGAGAACGCTCTGTGGTCCCGGTTCGGCCGAAGGCGGCTGACGGCGGAGGAAATGCGCGACTCGATGCTCGCAGTTGACGGAGCGATCGACCTGACGGTCGGCGGCAGTGTCTCAAAGACCCTGGATTCGTATGGCTCGGAGGAACCCTTCTTCCACCCGGACCGCTCCCGTCGACGTACGGTCTACATCCCGCTGTACCGGAACAAGCTCCCCCCGGACCTGACCCTGTTCGACTTCGCAAACTCGACGACGAGCGTTGGGCAGCGCTCGCAATCGACGATCGCGCCGCAAGGGCTGTACCTTATGAACAGCAGTTTTGTGGACGCGCGTGCCCGTGCCCTTGCCCGAAGCCTTCTGGCTGAGCCTGTCCCGTCCGATCGCGACCGGCTCGCCGCTGCGTACTGGGCCGTGCTCGCACGGCCCCCTTCCGAGGAGGAGGCGGAGCGCCTGGTGGCATTCCTGTCGCGCTACCCGCTTGACGGGAGCGAGGCACGCGTCACGGCTTGGACGGGGCTGTGCCGTGTCCTTCTCGCCTCCAACGCATTCCACTACCTGAACTGATCCGACTCGCAGCCATGCCAACGAAGCCAAGCCCAATCGCGATGTCGCGACGCGCCATACTGCGGCGCTCGGCGCTGAGCTTCGGGATGTTGGGGCTGGCGGGAATGGCCGCTCTCCCGACGCGGCGCGGCGCGGCGAGCACAATCGAACCCCTGGCTCCCCGGGAGCCGCACTTCCCGGCGCGAGCGAAGCGGGTGATCTTCCTGTTCATGCACGGCGGCGTGTCGCACATCGACACCTTCGACCCCAAGCCGCGCCTGGACCGGGACGACGGAAAGCCGATGCCGATCGCGCTGGAACTGGCATTCTCGAGAAACCTCGGCAACCTGATGCGGTCACCGTTCGAGTTCCGGCGCCATGGCGAGAGCGGCATCCCGGTCAGCAGCCTGTTCCCGAACGTCGCCGGTTGCGTGGACGACCTGTGCGTGATCCGCTCCATGGTCGGCGACGGGGTAGACCACGGCGGGGCGATGCTGCAGCTGCACACCGGCTCCTTCACCTTCACCAGGCCCAGCGTGGGGTCGTGGGTGCTATACGGGCTAGGCACGGAGAACCGAAACCTGCCCGGCTTCGTGACCATCAAGCCGACCCTGTGGCACGGCGGCGCCAAGAACTGGGGGTCGGCGTTCCTGCCGGGCTCCTATCAGGGAACGCCCATCGGCAACTCGGCCGCCAGCCTGGACGAGCTCCGCAAGGCGCCCATCGAGCACCTCGCGAACACGACGCGCACCCCGGAGCAGCAGCGGTATGAACTTGAGATGCTCGCTGAAGTCAATAGGCTCCACAGCCTCGACAAGCGGCACGATCCCAGTCTTGAGGCGCGAATCCAGTCCATGGAACTCGCGTTCCGGATGCAGATGGAGGCGCCCGAGGCCTTGTCGGTGGAGGGCGAGTCGGAAGCCACAAAGAAGCTCTACGGGATCGATGAAGAAGTGACCCGGGACTTCGGGTGGCAGTGCCTGCTGGCCCGAAGGCTGGCCGAGCGGGGAGTGCGCTTCATTCAGTGCTCGCACTCCGGCTTCGAGGAGAAGTGGGACCACCACAACGCGGTTGCGCGCCGGCACTATGCGAGCGCGCGCGAAGTGGACAAGCCCATAGCCGGCCTACTGAGGGATCTCAAGACGCGTGGCATGCTCGGCGAGACGCTGGTCATTTGGGCCGGGGAGTTCGGCCGAACGCCGTTCACCGACCAAGGAGACGGGCGGGATCACAACCCGTACGGCTTCACGATCTGGATGGCTGGCGGAGGCTTGAGGCCGGGGACGGTCTACGGGGCCACGGACGAGTTCGGCTACCACGCCGTCGAGAACCGCATGCACATCCACGACCTGCACGCGACCGTGCTGCACCTGATGGGGCTGGACCACACCAAGCTGACGTACCGCTTCGACGGGCGGGACTTCCGGCTCACCGACGTGCATGGCAGAGTGGCTGAGAACATCTTGGCCTGAGCGACGGCGGGCGTACGGGGTCACGTTGCCGAGGAAGGGAAGTCAGCAGCTGACCCGAAGACTGCCTGGAGCAGCTTCACCGGGACGGCCGGACTCGAGCGAACAGCCAATCCGCCGATCCGGACGACCGGGGTCGTCTTGTGGCGCGATGGCCGTAGATTGCGCCGACCGGCCGCTGAGCCAGACGCGTGATGGGGGCGGGACATTCGCAACACGGGGCGGTGGCGGCTAGCACACATTACTGAGCGGAGAGTGGCTTCGGACTTGGAGCGGCGCACTGTGACGGTCGCGCCACAACAGCAGGATCTCCGGAAGTCGGTCACCGCTGCTGGGATGCGCCCATCATCACGCGGGCAAGCTTCTTGCGATCCAATGCCGGCATAACTTACGTTCCGCGCCCCGTCGTAGTCCACGGCATCCCGACCGATGCACCCGCGGAGAATCGTGAGCCTAGGGTGCGGTGGGTTCCCTGCCTCAAGCAAGCGGCCACTCTTGCTGCGGTGGGCTCATTCCTGCCCCGCCACCCAATTTGGTCGCCACTGCTGCTGGGATCAACGTTCCCGGCAGGCACCCGGCGCGATCCTCTCTGTCCTAGGACCCAAGCGCCGCTGATACACTTCAAATCTGAAGTGCACAGGCTCGCCACAGTGAAGGCCTCCCTGCTTCTGGTCGCGGCACTGTCGGCCAACGACCTGCGAGAAGCGGCCGAAGCTCTGGGACGGAATGACTTCGCCGGGGCAGTGCCGCACCTTCGCGCGGCGCTTGCGGATGATCCCGAGAACGTCAACGCGCGGTTCAACCTGGCATACGCGCTGCAGTCGACCGGAGACGAGGACGGCGCGATAGAGCAGTACTCGCTTATCGCTAGCCGCCAGCCGGATCTGCTGGAGGCCCGGCAGAATCTGGCAACCTTGCTGATGCAGGCAGGCCGTTTCGGCGAGGCGGCGGACGAGTACGGCGCCATAGCCGCGGGCAGTCCGGACGACCCGGCCCCGCGCATGCTCGCAGCAATGGCGACGGAGCGGACGGGCCCTCCCGAGGCTGTGGTGGAGGCCTACCGCCGCGTCCTAGAGCTGGACCCCAGCAGCTTGGATGCGCGCCTCGGCTTGGCGAGGTCGCTTGAGGCGTCGGGAATGCTCCTCGAAGCTGTCGAGGAATACCTGCGGATCGCTGACTCGACACCGCATGCGGATCAGCCCCTGCTGAACCTGGCGGAGCGACTCGAGGAGTCCGGCCAGCGGGACACCGCGCTCGACATTTATCGGCGCCATGCCTCGATGAACCCTGAGGATCCAGCAGTTCAGGAGGATCTCGGACTCCTGCTGCTGGAGGAAGGCGCGACCGGCGAGGCTATTGGTTTCCTCGAGCGGTCGGTGAAGGCGGATCCCACGGGCCGCAGGCACTCTGCCCTTGCAGAGGCTTACCGCCGCTCGAGGTGCCCGGATGCGGCGCACGAACAGCTCCGCCTGGCCGCCGAGGCCGATCCGGGGAACGCCTCCGGACGGCTGCGCTACGGCAGTTCCCTGCTCCAGCGGCAAGAGTTCGAAGGCGCGGCCCGCGAGTACCTGGCGGCCGCAGAGGCGGACCGAACTCAGCCGGAGGCCTGGAACGGGCTGGCCTTCGCCATGTACCGCCTGAACAACTTCCCTGCCGCACTTCGCGCACTCTCCGAATCAGCCAAGCTGATTCCGCCTTCGGCCGCCAGCGTGTACCTGAGGGCAATCTGCCAGGACAACCTGCAGATGTACGAGGAGGCCCGAGACAGCTACCGGGCGTTCTTGGCCATGCAGCCGGGAATGGAGGACGAGGTCTGGAAGGCCACCCAGCGGCTGCAGACGATCGAGAAGGTCCTGAGAAAGCGGTGATGCGGGGAATTCGCCTGATCGCGTTGGCGGCCATCGTTATCGCCAACTGGCCCTCTGCAGCCCAAGAGTCCGGCCTCGAACAAATCACGGCCATACAGGAGATGACTCAGCGGGCACGGAAGGCGCTGGACTTCGCGGCAGCGCGCCTCGAGGCTGCGGCGAAGGCTTACGGGGCCGACGAGGTCGAGCCCGGCCGAAAGGCCTTGGATGAGGTCGGAGCGGCCGTCGAACTGGCGGTTCAGTCGCTAGAGGCTACCGGCAAGCATCCCAGGCGCAATCCGCGCCACTTCAAGAATGCGGAGATCCGGACTCGGAGGCTGCTCCGGCAGATCCGCCAGCTGCGCCAGAGTGCCCATATGGCCGACCATCCCGACATCGACCGCCTGATCGAGCGTGTCGAGGAGGGGAACAGCAAGCTTCTGCTTGGAATCATGAGCCCGAAGGGCTAGAGTGAGGGGGCATGCGACTCGGACTGCTTGTGTTGGCGATGGTTTGGGCCGCCGGTGCGGCTTCAGGCCAAGAGCTGCCCGGGAGCCGCGAGTTCCTCACGGACTACGAGATCGACGTCCTGCGCGAGAGGCAGGACATCAAGCTAAGGCTGGAGGCCTATTCGAAGTTCGCGGCGCTGCGACTCGAGCTTGTGGAACAGCTGCTGGCAAAGCCCGAGCCGGGCCGCGGTGCCAAGGTCCACCGCTCCCTGTCTGAGTACAGTTCAATCATCGAGGCCATCGATGACGTCATCGACGATGCGCTGCTGCGCAATCGGGATGTGAGCAAGGCTCTCAGCGGAGTGCTGGAGGCCGAGCAGCGATTTGCGGCCCGGCTGGCGAGGATTGCAGGCGAGCCGCAGGACGACGCCTGGCGCTACCAGTTTGTGCTTGAGGACGCAATCGACATCACGCGGGACAGCGCAGAGCTGCTCGCCGAGGATCTCGGAGCCCGCAAGGGGAAGCTCTTGGTCGACGAAGAGCAGCAGCGTCGCCGCAACCTTGAGAGCATGGCGCCCGAGCGGCGCAAGGAAGAGCAGCGAGCTGCCCAGAAAGAAGCCGACGAAGAGGCCGAACGCGATCGCAAGCGCCCCTCCTTGCTGCGGCCCGGCGAGAAGCTGGGCTCCAAGGGGCGCTAGGCAGCGATCAGCGCACCGGCACGGTGCCCGGCTCGGTGGGGATTCCGCCGATCGAGACAACCACGTCGGCGATCCCCGGCCGCACTCCTGACGGCACGGTTGCCTCGACGAATGTCAGCCCCGTCACACCGGGAAAGCTGCCGTCAAAGGTGACGGTTGCGGGCAGCCCGTCGATGCTGACTGCCACGTCGTTGGCCAGTTCGACGCTCTCTTCGAACGCATCTCCGCTCGCCAGCGGCTCGGCGAACGGGCCAGTGCCGGTCAGCTGCAGGAGGATGGTATCCCCCGCCGAGGCGGGCTGGCCCGTAGTCACGGGACTGCCGTCGGCATGCCACGCCGAAGTCCAGCCAGCGCCGTCCGGCACCGAGTAGAGCTCCGGAGAAATGTCCGCCAGCTCTAGCACGACAGGCTCTGACCAGGACTGGTCTCCGAATCGGTCTGTGAGACGGACCTTGACGTAAGCGAAGTTCAGCCCGGCCAACTCCCACGGGATCTGCACGCCCACCTCCTCTGGACCCACGTAGAAGACCCGGCCCGGTTCGCTGATTCCGGCCTCGGGAAAGTCGAAGCTGACGCTGAGGGCCTTCAGGGTCACCGGCAGAGGGGCCGCGGGGGCCTCGCCCCAGAACTCGCTGAACGCTCCGCCGAATATAGTCGCGAGCGAGCCCGGCGCCAACGGTCGCGCGTCGAGCAGGGTTGCGCTGTTGTAGATGCCGTCAATGCGCGGGCGCTCGCGTTCCGCGTAGAAGGTGAACGGCAGCTCGACCCCTCCGGCCACGACAACCGCTTCGTGCGGGCCGCGAGAGGGCCCGAACTCCACGACGGCCTCCGCGACGCCATGACGGTCGGTCCGACCGGTGGCGCTCAGGACAGTGACCTCTCCGGAGGGCAGACGCACCTCCACCGGCGCGTCGGCCACGCCGACACCAAAGCGGTCCACGAAGCGGGCGGACACGCGGCGACGCGAGACCTCCCCCTGAAACGCGCGTGTGCTGCCCGGCCCTGTCGCGAATGCTGTATGGGGCACGTTGTCACCGACCAAGTACAGGTAGGGGACCCGCACTTCGCCGAGTTCGCCGACGGCCCGCACAGCCACGTGGCCCTCATACGAGCCGGGAAGCGGGCGGAGGCCCTCCAATGAGACGCGGATGGCTCGGTACTGGTCCGGCTCAAGCCAAAGCACGATCCGGCTGCGGCCTTCTAGCGTCACCGCTGCCCGCCGATCGTTGTCCCGCGGCACGACCTCAAGCTCGTAGCTGCGGGCCACGGGGGCGCGGTTTGTCACGTAGATCTCCTGCCAGACGGGCAAGGTGCGACCGGAGAGCATCCCGAATCCCACGGTGGCTGGCTCCACGGTCGCGATCGGTTCCAAGGCGGCCGCCACATCGAGCAGGCCAGCGCCGACGGCTGCCGCGCGTGCCGGCTCGCCATCCTCCACGATCTCCGCACTGGCGGTGTTGATGAGCGCCGACGCCACCTCCCGTGAAGTTAGGGCCGGGTGCCGCTGCCAGACGAGGGCGGCCGCGCCCGCCACAGCTGGTGCAGCCGCGCTTGTGCCCGTGACGCGCCGGAACTCGCTTGGGTTGAAACCCCCGATCCGCTCGTACTGGAAGGCGCCGGCCGTGTACACGTCGAGCCCGGGAGCTGCAATGTCCGGCTTGAGGTTCAGTCCGGGGCTAGGGCCTCTGGAACTGAAGGCCGCCGGAGAGCGCCAAGGCCGGGCCGAGCGCAGGGGCGTCGGATCCATAGCCAGGAGAACCTCCCCCTCCGCACCGGCCTCCTGCACCAGTGCCTCGATCACCGCGCCACTCTCCGCGCTGACGAAGTAGGCCGGAATGTCCGTGTCGCGCAGGGCAGACATCTCAACCAGGTCCTGCATTGGCTGGTCGTCGTACACGACCAGGCCTGCCGCGCCTGCGGCAGCCGCGTTCTCAGCCTTGTCGGCGAACCAGCACCCGCCCCGGCGGGCGACAAGAATGGCGCCATCAAGCTCGGCACCCTCGAATGACGCGCAAGCCTGCGCGTCGCCCAGCGAAGCAGCGAGCCTGGCCGGAGCCCGCAGGCTATCGTCCAGCCCGGGCCCGGATCCGGACAGGGCGGGGAGAGTGCGCCTGGCGATGCGCACCGACTCGTGCAGCCGCACAGGGTTGGCGGTCGCCGCCACGGCGATGACATCTGGCGCGACGGCCGGCGTCGACACCGTCGCCCTAGCCGGCTGCAGGCCCCCTGCGATCCGGCCGTCGTTGCCAGCCGCCGCGACAACGACCCGGCCGAAGTCCACGACGGCGCTCTGCGCGGCCGCGGCCAAGGGATCGCAGAGTACGTCTGGCGGCTGTCCGCAGCCGCGCCCGGAGGCGTTCCAAGGAGAGTCGGCCACGTGCCCCAAGCTCAGGTTGAGGATGTCCATCCCGTCAACGACCGCGTCGTCGATGGCCGCGATGACCGCCTGTGAACTGGCCGCCGGAACCAAACCCGGCGTGCCCGATACCTTATAGATCCCCAGATAGGCCTTGGGGGCGATGCCGCTGACCGGGCCTGCGGGTGATTCCACCCGGCCTCCCGCGGCGATCATCGCCACGGCCGTGCCGTGGCCGCTGAAGTCCCATGCGGAGGAGTCGTCCGGGGAGGACGTTGCCGGAGCCCGGGTGTTCTGCAGGTGCTGGTAGGTCCGAATCGCCACCACCTTCGAATTCGCCAGCGCTATGTCCGCTGGGCGACCCTTGGGAAACCCCGCGAGCGGTGCCAGGGAATCGTCGGAGAAGGCCGGATGCAGGAAGTCTAGGCCCGAGTCGATGACGGCGATGCTGATTCCCTCGCCGGTGGCCCCGACCTCCGCGGCTTGGGAACGGGCCTCCATCAGGCGCACGGCCTCCTCTACGCCGATCAGGCCCAGCGCCACTTCCCGGCTCGCGACTACACGTTTGACCCCGGGGATCCCCAGGAAGGACTCGGCCTGCTGCTCGTCGGCACGCACGAACACGGCGTTGAGAACGTTCCGGACCGATCCGAGCACGACGGCACCCCGCGCGCGGAGGGCTTCGATCACAGGCTCCTGCGTCCCGCCGACGGCCCTCTCCATGACTATGAAGCTCGTCTTCGCGACGCGGGCCGGTCCCCGGCGCGCCAACTTCCCAGAGCGCTGACTGCTGAGGCGCTGACCCGTTGCGGGTGCGTCGAGCAATACAGTGTATTGGCCCGCACCATCGTCGGACGGCACACGCAGGGGCGCCTGGCCGAACAGCGGCACGGCGAGAGCGGCGATGAGCCACAGGTGCCGCAAGAGGTGAGCCAACGTGCTTGCCATGCGTCTCCTCAATCCGACGTGCCCCTGAGAGGTACGGTTGCACGTCGGGCCTGCGGCCAAGACGGGCGTACCTACAATGAGTCCCAGTGCCTAGCACTCGCGCCGTCGTGTTCCTCAGCGCGCTGCTCCCGCTCGCGGCGAGCGCGCGCGCACAGGCCGACTTCCGCGTCTACGAAGACCATCCGAGGCTCTTCCTAGAGCCCGAGCGCCTGGTCAGGCTGCGCCGGGACGTCGACCGCCAGTCGCTGCGCTGGCGGGCGCTGCGTGACCTGATCGGGACCGGAGCGGACTTTGAAGAGCAACCGCTCGTCGATGCACTGCTGTACCAGACCGAGAGAGACGCACGGGCCGGGCGCCGCGCCGTCCAGTGGTGCTTGGCCAGCGCGCCGGACGGCGTGGCAAGCTCTGCGGAACTGCGAATGCTCGCGCTGGCGTATGACTGGTGCCACGACCTCTTCGATCCAGCCGACAAGTCTGCGGTGGGCGGTGCAATGGCCTCGGCGATCGAAGACGTCGTGCCCCGGGCGAACCTTGGGCCGGGCCTGATCCGCGCCGCAATCCTGGGCTCGATCGCGCTGGCGGGAGATTGGGACGGTTCTGAAGCCGCGCTCGGGGCGCTTCTCGAGACCCACTGGGAGGCAGATGTCCGGCCGGGCCTGGAAGACGGTCGATTGGCAGACGACGCCGGCGCCATGATCGCCGCACTCGAGGCCGGCTTGGCCGTGCGGCACAACCTGGACCGCGACCTTCTCAAGTCGGGGTTTGCCGCGCTGCGCGCGCTAGCGCGATGCCGACTGCTGAGCTACTACCCCGCGGACATCGAGACCGCCGAAGGGCGGATGCGGCGCCCTTCCCGCTTCGGGCCGGACGAGGCCGCGGCACGGTTGCAGGCCCCCCTGGACCGGATCGTGGAGATGCTGATCGTGGCGTACGAGGCAAACCTGCGGGAATTCCAGTTCGTGCAGGGCTGGATCCGGGATGAGGCTTACCTGCCGCGCTCGACCCTGCTGGCGCCCTACGAGTTCCTTTGGGTGAACCCCTACCTCCCCGGGCTGACGGCAGAGTCCTCGCCCCTAATCGCACACGACGCCGTCCGGGGCCGTCTCTTCGGCCGTTCGACGTGGGGATGGCCGACGACGTGGATCGGATACTTTGGCGGACGCTTGGAGATTCTGGCCGGAGGGGAGCTCGCGGCTACAGAGAGCATGGGCGGGCTCCCGCCGGTCTTCTTCGAAGAGGCGGTGATCGTCCCCATCCGGCCACCCGGGAGGGTCGTCCTGTCTTGGGAACCGAGCCGCGAGAAGGCCCCCGAGAGCGTGACCGTGTACCTGATCGGGCTAATGGCGGGGGAGACCTACGGCTTGAGGATCGCCGGGCGCGAGCCGCGCCTGATCCAGGCGGGTCCGGGCGGGATCGCGATCGTCCGCAGCGATCCGGGCGTGCCAAAGCGCGACCGAATTGACTTCAGGCGCAAGGTTCGCTTGGAGCTCCACCCCACCCTGAAGCCCACTAGGCCGGGCCGGCCGCCGCCCTCACTTGCGCGCTGACGCCTTGCGCGACGCTGGCGGCGACGCCAGTTCCGCGGACGGGCAGAGGGCCGCGAGTCCGCAGTCGTCGCACAGCGGCCTGCGGGCCTTGCAGACCTGGCGGCCATGGTGGATCACCTGGTGCGAGAACAGCACCCAGCGCTTGCGGGGCAGAAGGTCCATCAGGCGGCGCTCTGTCTTCTTAGGATCCTCCTCGGCGGTCAGGCCAAGCCGGGTCGAGATGCGCTGGACGTGGGTGTCGACAACAACGCCCGTGGCCTTGCCGAACCATGTGCCCGTGACCACATTTGCGGTCTTGCGAGCGACTCCCCGCAGCTTCACCAGATCGTCGATGCCGGACGGCACTTGGCCCCCGTGCTCGGAAACGATCCTTTGGGCGGAGCCCTTGATGGCCTTGGCCTTGTTGCGGAAAAACCCCGTCGTGCGGATCAGGTCCTCGATGGCCTCGACCGGGGCGTCGGCCATCCGCTGCGGCGTGGGGAAGGCCGCAAAGAGCGCGGGGGTAACCTTATTCACCCGCACGTCCGTGCATTGCGCCGAGAGAATCGTTGCCACCAGAAGCTCCCAGGCACTGCGGTGGTCGAGAGCGCATTCGGCGTCCGGGTAGTCACGGTCGAGGATTCGCAGGATCTTGCCTGTCCGGCGCTTGCGGGCCAAAGCGCTCTCACCGCTGCGGGAGTAACGGCGCATCGGGGCCATGGTAGCCGACGTCTCCGCAGGGCCTCTTACACGCGCACCAATGTCCGGGCCAGTTCGGCCTCGAAGTCCGAGACGGCTGCAGCTATCTCATCCTCGTTCCACAGGAGCTGTTCCGCAGCGACTTCCGCAGCGGTGCGCGCCCATCCCGGCTCGTACCCGGCGGCGAAGGCCGCGCCTGTCCGGCGCAGCAGGATGTCGCCCAATGTCAGCGCGTGCTCCTCCCGCACGGCGCGGTGGACCTCGCCGCAGGCGACCTCGCACCCCGGCACCAAGGGGTCCGCGAAGCCCGGGGACGAGGAGAGGAACTGCTGCACTTGGGCGGCTCGAGGGCCGTAAACGGCAGACAGCCGTGCGGAAACAGCACCGTTCCCCAGCGGGGCGGACGCATCGCCCCTAACCGGCCGGACCACAGGCGTGAGCGCCCGCCCCAGCACGGCCGCAACCCTCGTGAGCGTCCTGCGGGCGAACGACTGCGCCGTGGTCAGCTTCCCGCCGGCCATGGTCAGCAGCCCGGCGATCCCGTCCCTGCGCTGGTGGTTGACGATTGCGTCGCCCCTGGAGGCCTTGTTCAGGTCCGCGCCGCCTGTCTTCAGCACAGGGCGGGATCCTGAGTAGGCATACAGCACGCTGTCGCGGGTGACCCCGGCCTCCGGGAGCAGCGCGGCGGTCTCGTCGAGCAGGTACCGCACTTCCTCCTCGCCGGGCGTCGCGCGGTCCGGCCCGTCCTCGCTTCGCACCTCCGTCGTCCCGATCAGGTGAAGGCCCCGCCAAGGGACGATGAAGAACGGACGCCGGTCTGACCGGGCCTCGCGGTACACGGCGTGCGAGGGCGCAGCCTCTAGGCGGGGAACGACCACATGCGCACCGTTGATCAATGTGAGCAGCGGGCGCATCGGCTGCCGGCCGACTCGGGCCAGAACCTCGTCAGCCCAAGCCCCGGCCGCGTTCACCACGAGACTTGAGCGCACTTCGCCTTCCCCTCCGGCACCCTCGAACCGGAGCCCAATCACCCGAGACCGGCGGATCAGGAAGCCGTTTACGCAGGCGTGGTTCCGGATGTCAGCACCGGCGTCCTCCGCCTGCAGGGCCATCTCTAGGGCCAGGCGCTCGGGGTAAACGGCCTGGCAGTCATGGTATTCGAAGCACGCCCTCAGTCCTTTCCGATCCAGCCCCGGAACGAGCCGTCCGCACTCTTCCACCGAAAGGCGGCGAGGGGGGGGCAGCTGCCCGCCGGCCCCCAGCAGGCGATAGAGCAGCAGTCCTGAGCCGACGTACCACGGCGGGCGCGAATCGGCGCCATAGACCGGCAGCAGGAAGGGCAGGGGCTGGACCTGCCCCGGGAACTCGCGCAGGAGTGAGGCCCGGTCGCGCAGCGAAGCCCGGACCAGGGACAAATCGAACCGCTCCAAGTAGCGGAGCCCTCCGTGGATCAGCCTAGTCGAGCGACTTGTCGTTCCGGCACCGAAGTCGCGACGCTCGAGCAGGAGCGTTCGCAGCCCGGCCCGTGCCGCCTCCCGGGCAAGAGCGCAGCCATTGATGCCACCGCCGATGATGGCCAAGTCATAATGGCTGTCGGTGTTCAAGTCCCAATCTAGCAATCCGAACGGAATCCCCAGAGGCGCAGCAACGAGACCCTACGGCGCGCCAGTCTGAACCATGGCGGACCTGCGCACCTCGATCTGCGGAGTCGAGCTGCGGAGTCCGGTGATCGCTGCCGGTGGGACCTTCGGGTACGGTCTGGAATTCGGTGGGATCGCCGATGTTGGGTCCATCGGCGCCATCGTCACGAAGGGGCTCTCGCGTGAGCCGATGGCCGGGAATCCGGCGCCCCGGGTCACGGAGACCGCATCGGGAATGCTCAACGCCGTCGGCCTCCAAAACGTCGGCGTCCGAGCCTTTGTCAGAGAGAAGCTCCCTGCGCTGCGGCACGTCGGCACGCCGGTGATCGCCAACGTGTTCGGGTTCCGCGTAGAGGACTACGCCGAGGTCCTGCGCGTCCTGGAAGGGGCCGGGGGCCTGGCGATGTACGAGCTCAACGTTTCTTGTCCAAACACTCGCCATGGGGGCCTGGAGTTCGGGGCCGACGCGAGACAGCTGTCGAGGGCAGTCTCAGCCGCACGCGCGGCCGTGGATCGGCGGCCGCTGCTGGTGAAGCTCTCCCCGAATGTCACCGACATCCGGGAGATGGCGCGCGCGGCGGTGGAGTCCGGCGCCGACGGGCTGAGCCTGATAAACACGCTCCGGGGCTTGGCGGTGGATGCGCGCGCGAGGAGGCCCGTCCTCGGCGCGGGCTCCGGCGGACTCTCCGGTCCCGCGATCAAGCCGGTGGCGCTGCACATGGTGCACCAGGTGACGCAGGCCACGTCCGTGCCCGTCATTGGCATGGGCGGGATCGCGACAGCCGAGGATGTGGTCGAGTTCCTGCTGTGCGGGGCAACCTGCGTGCAGGTAGGGACCGCCAGCTTCTGGGACCCTGCGCGGGTGGCGAACCTTCCGGGCGAACTTGGGTCCTACCTCGACGCACAGGGAACTGCGAGCGCGGCCGAGCTGAGGGGTACCCTCCTGAGCCCCGGCTGAACTGGGGCGGCCACGACCGCCACGCCCCTACAGAGCCGGGGCGGACGCGAAAGCAAACCGGGACGCGCCCCGGGCCAGCCCGTCGATCTCGGGCCACGAGAACCCCAGCTTGCGCAGCCCAGCCAGTTCCTCGGCCAGCGAGGTACTGAAAAAGGTCGGATCGTCCGTGTTGATCGACATCTGGACACCGGCTTCGAAGAGGCCCCGCGCCGGGTGTTCCGCCAGCGACCGGTACACCCCGGTGCGGACGTTGCTGGTCGGACAGATCTCAAGCGGTATGCCTCTCTCAGCCAGATGCCGCACGAGCGATGGATCCTCGATCGCGCGCACGCCATGGCCGATCCGCTCTACTCGCAACGTCCGCACGGCCTGCCAAACGCTTTCGGGCCCCGCGGCTTCCCCGGCATGGACCGTCGTGCGCAGTCCTGCTTCCCGCGCGATCTCGTATGCGCGGCTGAAGTGCCGGTTGGGGAATAGATGCTCCGCTCCGCCCAGCGTCACGCCCAACAGCGTCTGCGGACGCCGTGCGGCGACTTCCTCGAGGTGCGCCTCAGCCTTTGCGGGCCCGTAGCCGCGGACCGGATCGACGATCCAGCGGACCGTCGGGCCTCCCGGCGGATCCTCCGCCAGGACTTCGAGGATCTCCGTCAGCTGCAGCCCTTGCTCGATGTACTCGGGAATCGAGACCGTCACCTCCGCATACGTGATTCGCTGCTCGCCGAAGCCGGCGCGGACCCCTCCCACGAGTGCGCGGAAATCGTCGATGGTCCGCACGAAGTGCACCGTGAAAAGGTACGCTGCGAGGAACTGCTCGAAGTTCTGGTACTGGAACAGTCGGTCTAGGTCTGCTGCGGGATCATCAGCCTCCAAGAGGTCCCGTATGCCGGGATGCTTCGAGAAGAGTCTCAGATGACCCGGCGGCGCGGCGTCCAGCACGGCCGCCGGAGGCCGACGCCGCAGCCGCGAGCGGAGGAATGACAACGGGATCGCGCCTCGGAGGTGCAGGTGCAGTTCGGTCTTGGGGAGCGCCTGCAGATCGGCCAAGGAAGCAACGGGCCGAGCCGCAGCCGCGCGCTCAGCCACGCTCGCCGTACTGCTCGCGGAGGCGCAACAGTTCCGCGCGCAGCTCTTCGACGAGCTGACCGTGACCCGGTTCCTCGTAGAGATTTCGGAGCTCGTGCGGATCCTCCTTCAAGTCGAACAACTCCCAATAGTCGCCCTCGCCGTAGAACTCGATCAGCTTGTAGCGGTCGGTCCGCAGGCCACGGTGCGGACCGACCCTGTGCGGTGTCCAGAATTGGAAGCTCGGATCGGTCATCTGCTCTCGGGCCATCTCCCGAAATGCCCAAGAGTTCTCGTAATAGCTGTAGAAGGTCGAAGTCCGCCAGTCGTCAGGCGGGGCGCCCTCGAGCAGCGGCCTAACGCTGCGGCCCTGCATGCCCTCCGGCACCCTGACGCCCGCAAGATCGAGCAGGGTTGGCGCGATGTCCGTGTTCAGCACCGGCCGGCCCTCGACTTGGCCGGCGCGGCTCAGGCGAGGATAGCGAACGAGCAGGGGTATGCGGAGGGCCGGCTCATACATGAAGCGCTTGTCATACCAGCCGTGCTCCCCCAAGAAATACCCGTTGTCTGTGGTGTAGAGCACGACCGTGTCTTCCGCCAAGCCCGACGAGTCCAAGTAATCCAATACGTGTCCGAGATTCTCGTCCACACCGTGCACGGCGCGGTGGTGATCCTTCACAAAGCGCTGGAAGATCCACTCGCGCCGCTGCGCGGGACCCAGGCCAGCCGGCAGATCCGGGTAGTCGCCCGCCAAACTGATCTCGAAGCGCATGTCCTCGGCCTCAGACGCCACCTGACGGGTCGCGTAATCGTCGTTATAGCTCGGGGGCTTCGGCCAGTCGACGCCATCGTAGAGGCCGGCGTGCCGCGGCGCCGGCGTGAACGGCCTGTGAGGGGCCTTGTGCTGGTACAGCAGGCAGAACGGCTCGGGCCCAGCGGTTCGGAGAAAGTCCAGCGCAAAATCGGTGGTGATGTCCGTCGCGTACCCCGACTGCTTGACTGTCTCCCCGCCGATGATGAAGTCGGGGTCGAAGTAGACGCCCTGCCCCGGCAGCACCTTCCAGATGTCGAATCCCCTCGGCTGCTGGCGCAAGTGCCACTTCCCCACTAGGCCCGTGCGGTACCCCGCCTCCTGCAATAGCTGGGGAAAGGTTGGCAGGCTGGCGTCGATCTCTTCGATCGCGTCGGCCTTCTCGGAATTGCCGCGGATCCCGTGCACGTGCGAGTAGCATCCCGTCAACACGGTCGCCCGCCCCGGAGCGCAAAGCGAGTTGGTGCAGAGGGCGTTGGAGAACCGCGTGCCCTCGGCGGCCAGCCGGTCCATGCTTGGCGTTTGCAGCAGCGGGTGGCCGGCACAGCCCATCTGGCCGTACTGCTGGTCGTCCGTCATGACCAGAAGAATGTTCGGCCGCGGGCCGGATGGGCGACCGCAGCGGGTGAGGAATGCCGCGCCCGTCGCGGCGGCGGCCGACCGAAGTACGTCGCGGCGGCTGGGTCCACCGACCCCTGTCATTCCAGGCATTTCCCGTCTCCTCCGCATCCCGCCAATGTCCAAGCTGGGCGCCGCTTGTTGAGGAACGCCCTCACGCCCTCCTGCCCCTCCTCGGAGGAGCGACGGTCGGCCAATAGCTTCGCGGTCCTCAGGTGAATCGCCGCGTCGAGAGGCGATTCCGTGACTTCCCGGACCAAGCGCTTGCAAGCGGCCAACGCGCCGGGCGCTCCCAGCAACAGCCGGTCGACCACCGCCCGGGCGCGGACCTCCAGCTCGCCGGGCGGTGCGAC